>JALJPA010000189.1 GCA_022969215.1 Colwellia sp.
TTGTGCTGATGGTATTAAGACTATAAAAATCAGCACTCTGCCAGTCTGGAAAGGCGATGGGGGAAAGTAAGATAAAAGCGAGTACTACTGCTGATAAGCTCATTAAAATGAGCAGACTGATCTTTAAGGTTTTAGTGACTTTCGCTGGGTTTAAGCCACCAATACCGACAATAAGTGATAAGACAATATAGGGCAAAGCTGTCATCTGCATTAGCATAACAAAGGCATTGGCCAGTTCATCAACACCCCCATAGACCCTGCCTGATAGTGTGCCTAATGTTAAGCCTACTATCATGGCGAAAATGATGCTGACCGATAAAGGTATTTGACTAATTAAACGCTTCAATCTAGTTATCAATGTGCTTATTACCTTTAATTAAGTGGCTGTTAAATGAAAGAGAGTACACTATTTGTTCAGGGACAGTTGCAGCTTAATGTTAATTTATGTTGGCAATAAGTGCTTTAGAAAGTACCCATGGCAAATAAAAACAAAAAAGGTATCAATACTATTGATACCTTTTTAATGGATAAAGCCTGATAAATTAAATAACGCTTTGCGCTATTTAACGCGCATACCTGCTATTGCGCCATCGTCTGGATTTAATATCCATAAGTCTTTACCACCAGGGCCGGCAGCAAGTACCATGCCTTCAGATAGTCCAAAACGCATTTTACGTGGTGCTAAGTTTGCTACCATTACCGTATGTTTACCAATTAAGTCTTCTGGCTGGTAAGCTGATTTAATACCGGCAAATACTTGGCGTGTCTCTTTGCCTTCTTCGTCTAAAGCTAACGTTAATTTAAGTAACTTGTCTGCTTTTTCAACATGCTCAGCATTAACAATTTTAGCGATACGCAAATCAATTTTAGCAAAATCTTCGAAGCTAATTTCTTCAGAGATAGGGTCAGCTGCTAACGGATCAGCTAACGCGGCACTGTTATCAACGACTTTAGCTGGCTTGGCTTTCTTGCTTTGCTTAGATTTTTTCTTTTCATCTTCAGCAGCGCCAGCTAAGCTATCTTTTGACGCTTCAGTCATCGCATTAACTTTATCCATATCAACTCGTTGTAATAACGCTTTAAACTTGTTGATTTTATGATCTGTTAATAAAGTTTTATGACCTTCCCACGTTAGCTCATCATTTAAGAATGCAGCCGTGCTATCGGCAAGTACAGGCAGTACCGGCTTTAGGTAAATCATTAGTGTGCGGAACATGTTAATACCAAGCGAGCAAATATCTTGCACTTCTTGCTGCTTAGTTTCGTCTTTAACTAACTGCCAAGGTTCTTTTATCGCAATATATTCGTTTACTTTATCAGCAAGTGCCATGATTTCGCGCATACCACGACCAAAGTCACGTGCTTCATAATGGGCAGCAATGCTATCACCGGCAGCCATTACTTCATCCGCTAATTCTTGATTATCAATGTTAGTTGATAACATGCCATCAAAGCGTTTATAAATAAAGCTAGCACAGCGTGAGGCGATATTAACCACTTTACCCACTAAATCAGAATTTACACGTTGGACAAAATCTTCAAGATTTAAATCTAAATCATCAATTTTGTGTGTCAGTTTAGTTGCGTAGTAATAACGTAAGTATTCCGGGTTTAAATGCGCTAAATAGGTATTGGCTTTTATAAACGTACCTTTTGATTTAGACATCTTTTCGCCGTTCACGGTAACAAAACCATGAGCGAAAACAGCCGTAGGCTTGCGGAAATCCGCGCCTTCTAACATGGCTGGCCAAAATAGGCTGTGGAAATTAATAATGTCTTTGCCGATAAAGTGATAAAGCTCAGCATCTGAATCTTTATTCCAATAGCTATCAAAGTCGATATTTTCTTTATCACATAAGTTTTTAAAGCTGCCCATGTAACCACAAGGTGCATCTAACCAGACGTAGAAAAATTTGCCTGGCGCATTGGGTATTTCAAAGCCAAAATAAGGTGCGTCTCGGCTGATATCCCACTGCTTTAAACCTTGCTCGAACCATTCATTGAGTTTATTAGCCACTTCTTCTTGTAAGGTACCAGAGCGAATCCAGTCTGCTAACATGGTTTCAAAAGCAGGTAAATCGAAGAAGTAATGCTCTGAATCTTTTAATATCGGGGTAGCCCCTGAAATAGCTGAACGTGGGTTTAATACTTCTGTTGGTGAATAAGTAGCACCACAGTTGTCACAGCTATCACCGTTTTCATCTTCACTTTTACATTTTGGGCAAGTGCCCTTAATAAAACGGTCAGCTAAGAACATGCCTTTTTCAGGATCAAACAACTGAGAAATAACACGGGTTTTAATATGGCCTTTCGCATGTAAACGGTTGTATATCTCTTCTGAGAAGGCTTTGTTTTCTTCACTGTGCGTTGTATGGTAATTATCAAAACTGATGTGAAAATCACTAAAGTCTTTAATGCGCTCTTCACGCACACCCTTGATCATTTCTTCCGGTGTTATGCCTAGCTCTTGCGCTTTTAGCATAATTGGTGTGCCGTGAGCATCATCAGCACAGACAAAATAGGTTTCATGTCCACGCATTCGTTGAAAACGTACCCAAATATCGGTTTGAATGTGCTCTAGCATATGCCCTAAATGGATAGAACCATTGGCATATGGCAGGGCGCAAGTAACAAGGATTTTACGTTTTTCTTGTAAAGAATTAGCAGCAGTGTTTGCTGTAGCTTCAGATAAAGTAGTGTCAGACATGAAAAATAGTTGTTTTTGATGGTAATAATGTCGGCAATAGTACAGAATTTAGCGATGATTTTCATTAGTTGAATGCAACTAATTTCGCTATTTCTCATATAAAGGCTGCTAAGTTCTCATGTTTAGTAAAACGTTGAGTAAATTATTCTCAAAAAAAACCAGTAAAACAGTGACAAAAACCGGTGATGAAACCGTTAATGACAGTGATATTGAACCGCTTATTAGAGAAACCTTAAGCCATTATGTTTCTGATAATTTTCCCCAAGGTATCCTCGCTGTTTGTCATCAGATAGCCATTGAAGTGCAGCAAGCTATTACTATCAATTTAACCATGCCATTTGTTTGCCAAGGTGAATTAGATTTAATTGCCGAAACGCTAAGTGAACATTTAAATAAAACCGTTACTTTTAGAATCCAGCTTGATATTAAGCCTGTGCGTCAGTTTGCGCTTGGTAAAGTACAAGGAACTAGTGCGCAAGGCTCTGTACCTCAAGGAAGGGTTGCTAATATTATCGCCATTGCATCAGGTAAGGGCGGGGTAGGTAAATCAACTACTACGGTTAACCTTGCTTATGCCTTAATGGCTGAGGGCGCTAAAGTTGGCATTTTAGATGCTGATATATATGGCCCGTCAATACCTACCATGCTTGGTCTTAAAAATGAAAAGCCTAGCTCGAGTGATGGCAAGCTGATGACGCCGCTTAATGCCAATGGCATAAGTGCTATGTCGATTGGTTTTTTAGTCGATGAAGCCGATGCCACCGTTTGGCGTGGCCCAATGGCAAGCACTGCTTTTAATCAGCTGTTAAATGAAACCGATTGGCCAGCGCTCGATTACTTATTAATAGATATGCCACCGGGTACCGGGGATATTCAACTGACCTTGGCGCAAAAGGTGCCAGTGGCCGCTGCTGTAATAGTAACGACACCACAAGATATCGCCTTAATTGATGCTGTTAAAGGTATCGCCATGTTCGATAAGGTTAAGGTACCGGTATTAGGTATTGTTGAAAACATGAGTTATCACATCTGTGAAAACTGTGGTCATAAAAGTCATATATTTGGTGAAGCCGGTGGTGAACACATGGCAGAGGATCAACAAAGTAAGTTATTAGGGCAATTACCTTTAGATATTACCATTCGACAGGACGCTGATTTGGGCGAATCAGACGTTTTTGAAAATAGCGCTGGTGAAATAGCCAGTCATTACCGTAAAATAGCCCGTAATATTTCGGCGCAGTTATTTTTACAGTGTGATAATTCCAGCCCGTTAACAGCAACAGTAGCAACAAAAGCTTAAGTGCAACTTTAACCGCCAATAAGGTCAATAAAAGCCATTATGAGATTAAGTGATAAAGATATAGAACAATGCCTTGATGAGGGAAAGATAATTATCGAGCCAAAACCAGAGACTTCGATGATCTCTGGTGTCAGTGTCGATATTCGTTTAGGCAATGAATTTAGAGTTTTTCAAGACCATACCGCACCTTATATTGATTTAAGTGCGCCAAAAGCCGAAGTTCAAAAGGCAATGAACGCTATCATGAGTGATGAAATTTATATTGCTGATGGTGATGCTTTCTTTTTACACCCAGGCGAATTGGCCTTGGCAGTGACTTATGAGTCAGTAACACTACCTGATAATATTGTTGGTTGGCTTGATGGTCGTTCGTCATTAGCACGTTTAGGGCTAATGGTGCACGCGACAGCGCATCGTATCGATCCCGGTTGGTCTGGTCAAATAGTGCTAGAGTTTTATAACAGTGGTAAGTTGCCGCTAGCGCTACGTCCAAAAATGAAAATAGCCGCATTAAACTTTGAGACCATGTCATCAAGTGCCGCACGTCCATATAACAAACGTGAAGATGCAAAATATAAAGATCAAAAAGGTGCTGTGGCGAGTCGTATCAGTGAAGATGATACGGTTTAGATAAATTATAAATGTTGCTGACTAATTAACTTATTTAAGTAACTAGTCAGCATCAGGATAAGAAATAGCGAGCTTTTAGCTCGCTATTTCTATTTTAGCAGTACTAGAAAATTGCTTTACGCAGGTTTCTAAGGCATGAATGAGTTTCTCATTGTCATGGTGATGCGCCACTTTATTGTGGCTCAGGTCTTGGCAAATTACATTTACCCGGTCTGAATGTATATGCTCATCTTGACAAATAACACTGTCAATTGGCAAACAACCAATATTATCTTCAATCCAGTTAAGCTTTTCATCTAAGGTTAATTTAGCGGCAGGGCTGTTCTCTGCGACTATATTATCAATAAAAACACAATGCCCCTTACGTTTATCTATTGCTTTAGCGATATCGCGCACTAACAGTGGTGGCACGACACTCGTTAAAAAGCTACCGGGACCCAAAATAATAAGATCAGCATTATTAATGGCATCAATACAGGGCTTCACAGACTTAACTAACGGCGCTAACATCAAATCCTTTGGCATTATTGGCATTTCATCAACAGACAGCTCACCGAGACGACATCGCCCCTCAGGATAGAAAGCCATTAAATCAGTTGGTGTTTCTGACATCGGCAATACTTGCGTTTTTACTCGCAATAAACGACGCACAAGCTTAATCGAGTCCATTGGGCTTGATTGCACTTTGCCTAAGCCGTATAGAATTAAATTTCCTAGGTTATGACCACCAAGTTCATCTTCGCCTTCAAAACGAAAATTAAATAATTGACTACCAATAGAGTTCTCATCGACTAACTGCGTTAAGCAATTACGTAAATCGCCCCAAGCAATAGTACTGCTTCTCTTTCTTAAGCGGCCAGTTGAACCGCCGTTGTCTGTGGTGGTGACAATCCCAGTAAGTTGGTGTCCCATAAATGAGAGGGTAGAGAGTACACGACCTAAACCGTGTCCGCCGCCAATGGCGACTATGTTAAGTTTTTTGAGCTGCATACGGTTTACTGCTTTCGTTATTGTATGGCTGAGTTATATAAACCATACCGTTAAATAGCACAAAGATAAAGAAACGAACGCTACTCTATATAATAACCAGATATCAGATAGTGGAATAGGGAGGTGCAACGAGTGCAAAGTAACAGCAGTTATATTTAATACAGCCAAGGGTTTTATATGTGGTCAATATTTACACCGTCATTACAGATAGTTAGTTAAAATGTGGCAATAAATAAGCACCTTGCTCATTATCCGATCAACCAAAGCATTTCTTACTAATTAAATGCTTTTTTTTACAAATAAGTGTTGACAGTTTATCGGCTGCTGCTCATAATGCGCCTCGTTTTCAGCAAGTGTTAGGTCCACTGGTTGAGAACATAATTTGATGACTATTAGGCCAGTTATTAAATTGCTCGAATATTTCGGGGCTATAGCTCAGCTGGGAGAGCGCTTCGCTGGCAGCGAAGAGGTCTGCGGTTCGATCCCGCATAGCTCCACCATATTAGGTTTCTTGTTTAGGTTAACTCTTTGAGTTTTCATTTACAGGAAATAGATAGTTTAGTTAGTTTGTTAATATTATTTATAATGTAAACGCTAATTTGTGTCCCTATCGTCTAGAGGCCTAGGACACCGCCCTTTCACGGCGGTAACAGGGGTTCGAATCCCCTTAGGGATGCCACTTTAATTTTTTAAAAAGTACAGTGAACTATATGAGAAAACCCACGTAATATGTAAATATTACGTGGGTTTTTTTTTGCCTATTACTTAGGGAAATAGTTAGTGCTGAGCTTTTAGTGCTTACTTTATCGTTGGCAGAATAAGTTTTTCACTTTATAGTATTATCTCAAATAACCCATCCTAAAATGTACTAGTATCTTATTGAAATACCATAAGGAATTAATGTGAACGAAAAAACATATCCTATCAAAGGTGCTTGTCAGTGTGGGCAAGTGACTTATCAGCTATTAGGACCACCACTGATGATCGCGGCTTGTCATTGCCGACAATGTCAAAAGCTTTCAACGAGTGCGTTCAGTATTACCGCAGTGGTAAATACAACCGATATAGAATTTTCGGGGGAAATGCATGAGTGGCGTAGGCTGGCTGACAATGGAAATACTAATGGCGCTAAATTTTGCCCAAGTTGTGGTAACCGCATTTATCATTTTAATCCGGATGATCCTGATAAAATAAAATTGAAACCAAGTACTTTAGAAGATACCCAGGTAATTCAGCCAAGTATGCATATTTGGACCAGTGAAAAACAAGCATGGTTTACCTTACCAACAGATTTACCCTGTCATGAAAAGCAGCCTTTTTAATTATTTACCAGCTTAATGGTTAATTGTGACTTGGTGTTTGTGGTGTAAAGTTAAAATCTAAGGGGTTAGTTATGACTGAGCAGAAAAAAAATTCTATTTCACTGGTGTTAGGCAGTGGTGGAGCTAGAGGTTTAGCCCATATTGGTGTTATTCATTGGCTAGAAGAGCATGGCTTTGACATTGTTTCTATTTCTGGCTGCTCTATGGGAGCTTTGATTGGTGGTATATATGCTGCGGGTAAACTTGATGTTTTTGAACAATGGGTTAGGGACATCAATAAAATTGATATCTTAACTTTACTTGATTTATCTTGGCAAAAAAATGGTCTCGTTAAAGGTGATAAAATAATTGCCACGCTCACCGAGTTAGTGGGTGATATCGCTATTGAAGATCTGCCGATAAAATATACCGCAGTTGCTGCTGATATAGCTAATGAAAAAGAAGTATGGCTAAGCTCTGGCAGTTTATTCGATGCCATTAGGGCCTCTATTTCATTACCGCTATTTTTTACCCCTTTTCATTACAATGGCGTAGACCTTATTGATGGTGGTGTGCTTAATCCAGTACCTATAGCACCTACGTTTGGTGATAACACGGATTTTTCTATTGCGGTAAACTTAGGCGGCTGTGTCAAAACGCTGAAGTCTGCTAATAGTAAACAAAGTGCTATCGAAACCCAACCAGTAAGTAAAGTGAGTCGTTTTCTTGCACGATTTAAGCGCCAGGTAGTTCACCACAGTGCTAATGAGTGGGGCGCCTACGACATTGCCAACCAAGCATTTGATGCCATGCAAAGCACTATTGCTCGACAAAAATTAGCTGCATATCCGGCCGATTATTTTGTCGAAATAGCGCGTAATGCCTGCGGTACCTTAGAGTTTCATCGAGCAGATGAAATGATCAAACTCGGTTACGATACTGCAAAAGAAAGTCTGTCAGCTTTAGTTGCTAATGATATCGCAAAAATAAAGCTCGAGCTTTAAGGAAAAGTAATATGTTAAATGGCATGCATCATGTAGCAATCATCTGCTCCGATTATCAAAAATCGAAAGACTTTTATACCCGTATCTTAGGCTTAAAAGTGCTAGCTGAAATATATCGAGCCGCGCGTGATTCTTATAAACTCGATTTAGTCTTGCCTGATGGCACACAAATAGAGCTGTTTTCTTTTCCTAATTCTCCCAACAGGCCAAGTTTTCCTGAAGCACAAGGACTTAGGCATTTAGCTTTTAATGTTGAGAGTGTCGAACAGGTTTGTCAGCATTTGATTCGACTAGGTATTGACGTTGAGCCGATAAGAGTGGATGAATATACCGGTAAAAAATTTACTTTCTTTAGTGATCCCGATGGCTTACCGTTAGAGTTGTATCAGCAAGGCTCTGAGTGAAGGTGTTAAATAACGCTATTTGAAATGTTGTAAGCAAATGAAAAAGAAAAGGAGATTTAGATGAGTTATCAAGAAGTACTCAGCTTTTGGTTTAAAGACATTGAGCCAGCCAGCTGGTGGGTAAAAGATAGTGCATTCGACGGATTAATTACAAAAAAGTTTCTTAGTTTGCATAATGCAGCTATACACTGTGAGCTAGTACCTTGGCGGAGGACTGCACATGGCAGGCTTGCTGAAATTATTATACTTGATCAGTTTTCAAGAAATATGTACCGAGATACGCCCCAAGCATTTGCTTATGACGGCATTGCCTTAGCACTAGCCCAAGAAGCCATTGCACAAGACGCAGATAAAAGTCTTAGTGCAATACAGAAGAGCTTTTTATATATGCCGTTTATGCACAGCGAATCTATCGCTATCCACGAGCAGGCGGTCGCCTTGTATCAAGTTAATGGTATTACTAATAATCTTGAGTCTGAATTAAAACATAAAGAAATTATTGAGCGATTTGGTCGTTATCCACACCGGAATAGTATTTTAAACCGACAGTCGACGGCTGAAGAGCTTGAATTTTTAAGCCAGCCTAATTCATCCTTTTAGCCCGTTTATAGGTATCACGGGTTACATTTCTCAATCTTTATACGACTCTTAAATTTAAAAATATGGGAATAAAGTTAGCATAATTCATACGATAACTTTGCCCCATATGAGTTGATTATTTCCATTATTAAAATAGAAAAGCGACTTAGCAAAATGAATTGACAAGTAGCTTTTCGAGTCTTGTTATTTTTACTTGGGTAGATTAAAAGTTGTAGCTGGCACTTAATGTAGCGTATCGACCGATAGTGTCATAAAGGCCACCCGTGTATCCTATATGGTAACTTGCACCACCACGGTTTGCGTAGGGTATTTGTGGTGTACCTTCATCTAATAGATTATTGATCGCTAAGTTAATATTGAAGTTATCAGTAAAGTGATAGTTAACGCTTAAATCGGTATACCACATTCCATCAGTTGAAAGCGGAGAACGATCTTCTTCTGTTAAGGTAATATCTGTGCTTTGCTCACCAATATACCTGAATGTTAAGGTTGTAGAGAAGT
>JALJPA010000019.1 GCA_022969215.1 Colwellia sp.
AGACGTTAATAGATTAACAGTGTTGCCAGTGTAGGTATAAGCGCCAGAATCAGCAACTAATGTAAATGCACCTATAGGCGTATAAGTTAACGCTACATCTGTACCTGTGTATGTATATGCTCCACTATCTGCCGTTAATGTATTACCACTAGCCGCCTCTAAAGCATAACCGATAAAATCAACCGTTCCCGCTGTAGCTAATGCGCTACCTGATGCTGTTCTAAAGTCTCCACCAGCATAATCCGCTAAATCTGCTGTAGTTCTATTTTGTAACGATCCGCTTCCTGGTGCATCTGTCCCGTCACTTGCGTTATTGCTCGATGCTGCTTGGAAAGTACCAAGCCACGGATTAGCGGAGCCTATTGATAATGAATTAGTTATGGTTGTTGCTGCTGTGCCTGTGTCTATACCAACAGCGCTTGCGTCAATTGATGTTATCTTGTCTACTGTTCTTGGGTCGTTGTTACCAAAATCAAAGCCTGTTGTCCCTAAATACGATAAACACTCTCTTATAGTGTGGCGCATTGCGTTATTGAAGAAATAAACTATTGCCCCACTGGTTGATAAAGTCGTAGCAAATACACCTTCATTTAAGCCGTCATCAGCAAACCAATCAATACCGCGACCTGATGCCGCTGTGCGTGTATTCTTTACACCTATATTTCTTAATCTACAAAAGTGTGTCACGCCATTAATAAACGAACCTGCGAATGCTGCGCTAGATGTAATAAATATACCTGTATCATCTACTGGATTGTATTCGTCACCGGCCGCCGCCCTTATTTCTAGGTATCTTGTAGCATCACTTGTGATTGTTGGCATTGTAACAGCGCCAGATAAGCCGCCAGAAAATGTACTTATTTCTATATTCCACTGCTCATCAGTCGCTATTAAACTAGCGGGGACATCAGCAAGTGCAGAAACTAATGTAGAATAATCACCACCGCTAGGCTTTACTGTTTTTATTATTACTGTTGGCATTAGGCACGCTCAACTATAAATGGTTCTAATTCAGCATAAGTAACTGATACTTGACCTGTAAAATATAACTCTTGAAAAAATGAACTTTCAGGGTCTGGCTGTACGAAGTGGTATTTATTTTGTGTTGCGGTTAATGTCCCGTCAATGTCTTCTATTATTTTATCTGTGAACCATTCCATATCATCTAGTGATTGATCAGTGATAATTACCAGTGAAAATGCTCTCTTCCATGTTTCTATTGTGCCACCTGATTCAATCCAAGCTTTCATCGTTTCGTTTTTAGTCCATGAATGACTATCAGAAACTAAAGTTATCCACTCAGCTTTAGGTACTGCGCACAAGTTAGCTATTAGTATTTGGCAGGGCATTTATTTGATTCCGTAGTTACCTTTGCCAAACATTTTAACATAGTAGTAAGCTGATTTAGCCTTAAACTTACTTACATTAAAATCTATGGCAACCTTATAAAAATTATTATCTGCAACCTTTTTATTGTCGATTGCTTTGTCATAATAATAGTCGTGTAATATTGAAGCTTCAAACAATATACCGGCTGGTGACATGATCGACCAAAGCAGTCTTGGTATATTAGCGCCGTTTGATGTAAAGTCTTTCTTTACTGTGCCGTATGGCGTTATCCAATCTTCTAGTATTAACCAGCTACGCTTACCAATCTTTTGTACTTTAGGTCCTGGGTATCTACGCTTCATGGCTTTCTATCCAATAAAGTTTTAATACCATCACCAAGAAACTTAAATTGTTCAGTTGATTCTTCTATGTGAGAATCAAGCTTTTCACCATGTTTAGCTATAACACGTTTATTTTCATCTGCTAGTGTTGATTTACGCCATGTTAGAATATAAAAGATTAAACCTGACACACCAAAGAAGCATGATAATAAAACTCCGATACCTGGCGCATTAGTATTTATAAAAGCAAACCAGCCTAGATAATTACCTGCGCCTGTTCCGACTGCTGCGGCTGTTGCGCCATGTGCTACGGCTTGCATTGCCTCTTGTTTCATTTACTTGTACCTGCTGTTTTTCTCACACTCTTCTTTAGTGTAGTTGCACCATCGGCAAAAGCTATCCTCATACTTTGTTTCACGCTTTAATTTCTCTCTTTTTTCGTGTAGATAAATTTTTACACATATAGTTGTAACCAAAACCGAGCCAGAATACAGAAACTTGTAGTTTAGTAGGTGCGTTGTTATAAGCTGTAGTAAATCCATTATACGCAACGCCTATTTGTAAAAGTCCTACTACTATGATTAATTCATCGTACCAAATATAAAACAAATTACTAATAACCGATGAATATACTGTTAAATCATATACTATCATAAAATGGCACACTGCCGCAAAAGCAAGTAACAGTGATTGTTTTGGTATTAACTTATCTTTACCAAGGAACATCACCATTATAACACCTGTTACACCATCAAATATAATAGAAATACTAACATCTTGAATATAGGTAAAATCTTTAGTCAAGCCGTTTGTAAGTAGATTAATTATTGACGATAAAGCTATTATAATTGAATGGTACTTATAGCCACTATCAGAAAATATAAATATAAATAAGAACCAAGCCGCAATAGGGTAAACTAAAATACCAGCTACTACGCTTGGATCATAAGTTAAATCAAACATAAGTTACTTTTTAGGTGGTTTCTTTTTACCAGATGAGCGAGCCATGTTAAATCCTTAATCATTTGAGGGTATCCCTATTATATCAAATTCTATGAACTCTTCACCTTTTTTAACTTTGACCTTTTCAGTCACCGCTCTAATGACTCTATTATCATTAAAATCATACTTCTTTTGTAAGCAATCTTGGAAAGGTTTAATAGGGTTATCCCAATCACTGCCGGCAGAACTAAAGCCCCACTTTAAATATAGCTCTAATTTACCATCTGGTATTATCATAGGGCGAAGTAACTTTAAAATATCACGCTCATACTTGCGATACTTCTGAGTTTTAACTCTTCTGCCTTGCCAAGCTTCGTTAACTGACAGAGGTTTTATATTTAATCTAACCATGATAAACCTTTATCAATTAGTTTTTGTTGAGTTCTTTCTAATGCGATTAATTTAACCTCTGCAATATTTAACTCTATGTACGGATTAGAACTAGACCGACCATCAATAATATCATGGCAACTTGAACAGGCATATACAGCAAAGTGGTCACCGCATTTAATACCCATACCTCTATTCTTTCCAATATGGCATAACACAACAGTTTCATTGCTTGAGCAGTTACCTAGCAGCAAAGTACAATCTTCACCCCTTGCTGACTTAGTTATTTTTGTTTGCTTTGCCATTATTTATCGCCTTTGAATAAATTATACTTTCTACATATATATTTGTAAGTATCTGCCATACCAACCCATTTCCACAAATCTTCATATTCTAGCATTTCAGTAAAATTATAAGCGCAATCGCTACAATGATAAGAGCCTTTAGCGCCAGTAAATCCATGCCCGCAGCTTCTACATTCACATAAGTAACCACCTTTACACCAACCTAATTTTGATGGTCTTGTATTTACGTTATCCATAGCTTCAAAAATATCCACTATCTTCTCCTGTATTTAACTTTTCTTTTTTTATGCTCGCTTCTTGTTTTAGCCTTTACCATGATTAACCCCTTAACTTTAAATGTTGATGATCACCGTTGTTTCTAACGTGTCTAATTTCAGTTGTGTATATGTTATTTTTACATACAGCGCACTTCTTTGGATGTTTACAACTCATTACTATTTTCATAATTCACCTTAGTTAATTTGTCTATCCAACAATTCTTTATACTCACAATTGTCAGGTATTGTTAAAAGATAGCCTTGCTGCATACACCATGCTTCAATCTGATTTAAGTAAAAATGCATCTCGCCGGTATCTAGTTTGGTTGTGCTTTTAAATATTGATTGCTCACCAAATGGTAGGTCAATTGTTTTCTCAGGGCAGTAATGGCTTTTAAATAGCTCAGCCCATACTTCACCGTCGAATCTTTTACCGTTTGGTTTGGCTTGTTTTGCTAACTCGCCCATCCATTTCCAATAAAGATTATTCTGGCTTAAACTTCTCTTTTCCTTCCAGCCTACAATATTAACTCTAAATGATTTGTTTTGATTAGAGGTTAATAGCTTGGTTATCTCTTGTACTAAATAACCTAAACTAGAAAATGTAAGCTTGAAATCTTTCACAAATAAGCCTCCTGTAATTTACGGTACTTCTTAGCCATTTCCTTAACTGAACTCTTTTTAAGCTGGCACTTGTCGCCTATCTCTCTGTGAGTTAATTTAAGGTTGCCCCAATATCGTTGTGCGATTAACTTCATAGCCTTCTGGCATCTACCTTTTATCATTTTTATTAAACCTGCACTTTATAACAGCAACAGTACGAGCGCTAATATGACATGCATTTCCTATTACCTTGTTATCAGTGATACCTGCTTTCATCATATCAATAGCCCTGTCTGTTCTGTCTGGTTTTTTATTTTCATAAGCCTTTTTCCTAAAGTAAACCACTAACATAATAGATCTAGATAATTTGGCTTTTAACGCTTCTATCTCGTCCTTTTGAGATATATAATCAGCTATTGTATTCATATCGCAAGAATACTATATGAGTGTTGTCTGTTTAATCTAGTGCTAGATGTAATCGCCACTCTGCCAGCTTCCTTTAACACTAACAGATCGCTTCTAATAGTTGACTCGTCAGCTATTCCGACCTTCATACATAATGTTATTAAAGCGCTTTGTTTAATGTTTGGAGTCTTAACCAGTTCGTCATAAATAAGCTCTCTTCTTTTTTGCTTAACTTTACCTCGTCTTTTTCTTTGTGCTACTTGTACAGTTGGAATAACACTTGGCACTCTATGGAACATTGCCATTACTATTTGTAAATTCATGCTAACCCCAGTTTAAATATAATAAAAAGAATAAAAAACCTATCACGTATTTGCTGTGCTTTACCCAAAATGCTTTATCTTCAATGTTCATTTAATAAATCCCCGTTTTCGTGAATATTACCTATAACCTTTATCGCATGATTAAAATCCAAGCTGTGCGTATACTCTTCCCTTAGCTCAAAACTAGCGAATTCTTCATCCCATTCGACCGTGGCTATTATTTTATCGTCATGACCAAAGCAAACAATATCACCCTCATATATCTCTACACCGTTTTTATCTTTTAATCCTGTGTATTGCATTACGCTTTTAGTGTGAAAAGTATCAACAACGCCATCACCTGACCACATTTCAATAAGCGCCTCTTCCATACCTTGAAAAGTTATAGTGAAATCACCAGTACAGTGAATCATGTACTTTATACCGTGAATAAACCCTCGAAATTTAATCTCTCTCATTAGTTAACCACCCTGTGTAATTTTATATTTGCAGTTTTTAATAATTCGTTTTGCTTTAACAGTAATTCCACTAACTCATGGTAATCACTTTCGTTTATTGATCCTGATTTGTGATGCTTTATTAATTGGTTAAGTCTGTTCATTATTTTATATCCAGCTTTAATTGAACTTCATCCATTAATTGATCGACTAACTTATCATGATGCTTTTTCTGTCTGTTGACCTCGTGACCAAATTTGCTCCATTCACTACCAAGCTTTTTAAGATCGTCACCCTGATTTGAAAGGCGAGTCATTCTAGCGTCAAAATTATCTAAACCTTTTTCCATCTGGTTAAACGCTTCTATGTATTTTTCTTTCCAATCGGCTGCTTTTTTGCCAGTAAAACCCATGCAAAGAAAAACCATTCCGTCTCGGGTAACATTGAAGCATTTTATAACTTTGTTTTGTGGTGATGTATAAGAGGAATGCGTAAAATTGCACAATTTAAACTTATCACTACAATCTAAATTATTTATTGCTCTTACTGTGTCACGATGAGCTTTACCAAAAACATCAGAAATAATCTTTGATGTTGTCATTAGTTCGCCATTGTTAATTTTTACTAAATCATTCATATCAAACCCTAAGCCCCGAAGGGCTTTTTAATAGTTATTTATCTTCTTTGTATCTTTGTTTGAATGCAAATATAGCATCCTGAAGTGCGGCTCTCCATTTCCACCTGTAACTATTATCAGTACCCCAACTACAGTATCGTTTAGACATTTCTACTCTCCTTTTGCTGTTTAAATAGTTCTTCTATTCTTTGTACTCTAGGGAATCCAGAGTATCTTTTGTTGTTAACTTGTTTTTGTGCAAATGTTGTTAGCATTTCCAGTGCGCCTTCAATGCTTTCTCCTGCGTTATAGAAATTAGATATTCTAGCTCTTTGTAAATCAAACCACTCAGGACAAAAACAGCCATTTTTTACAAGACCTTTTTTAAGGAATTCAGTGTAATTTAAAAAAGGAACTGTTTGCATGTGTTTGTCTCGTTGCGTTGTTTGATGAGTTAATATTACTCCTCCTCTTATGATAAGTCAACATTACTTTTCATATAAATCACAAATAAATTAACTATGATATAATTGCATTAACAAAGGGGTTTATATGAATCTAGGCGATATATTAAAAACAGTTGGTAGTGGATTGATTCAGACTTTATTACCTGGAACTGGCTCAGTAATTGTTGCGGGGATAAATCATTTTTTAGATGATGATAATCAGTTGCCTGAAAATGCAACAGGAGAACAAGCTCAACTCGCTATTGATTCATTACCACCTGAACAACGAGCAAGTGTATTAAATAAAGAGTATGACGTTAAAATTGAGCAGATAAAGCAGTCTTACAGTGCATTAAATACAATGCTAGAGGCTAATTCTAAATCTACTCATACAACTAGACCTAAGATAGCCTATCAAGCTTTTCAAGTTATAGCGTTTAGTACAATAGCGGTTATAGCTTCTTGGTGTTTTGCTGTAGTTAGTGCCAATGTAGATATGATTGAGAAAATAGAAAGTAGCTGGTTATTTGTATTAGGTGTTATTACGCCATTAGTTACAGTGTTGCATGCTTACTTTGGCGTGTTACGTGATGAAACTAAAGATAGATTTAATGCAGCACAAGGGCATAAAGTAGACCCAGTAAGCGGCTTAATTAAGAAGCTGTTTAAATAATGAATCATGAAAACCGCAAAGTGGTTGTTAAGAGTACCGAAGTACTTAGCGCCATTACCTCCGAACCCACCACCTACTCCAGACTTGGTTTAGGTGATGTTGGAATTTAAATTACCTGCTTCGTTGCGGGATTTTCTGTTCAAGTCGATTTACTTTTGATTTAAGTTTAGCAATTTCATCTTTTTGTTTAAATATTAACTCGTCCCTCATAGTTATTACTCGGGTAAAGTTTTCTTCTGTCATTTCCATGCGCTCACCTTTTACCGGGGTTAATCCTTTATCAAACCACCTGACAGCCTCTTCTTCTCTTTCGTTGTCGTAGTGCATTTTACACCCTTATTTTAAATATCGGTAATCATAATACATTCAGTATCATCGTTTAAATCTTCAAAGAATCCATCAGCTACATCGTAAGACTCATTAAATCCTATCACCGGTATAGATTTTATAACCTTCTTAGTTGTTAGTGATAAAACTTCAACTAGGTAGCTTTTGAATAAATTACATTGTTTCATGTTCTATCCTCGTTTAATCTAGTTTCTGCAATCTTAAAATATTTATTATCTAACTCAATGCCTATAAAGTTTCTATTTAATGCTTTAGCTGCTACGCCTGTGCTGCCACTACCCATAAACGGATCAAGTATTGTCTGCCCTTCATTGGTTAAAACTTCTAACATTTCAGTTAATAAATTCAATGGCTTTTGGTTAGGGTGTTTACCAAAGCTTTTTTCACTCTTTTTTGTAAGTGGGTATGTGAAACAGCCTTTATGCACCTTGTCAACGTTAAATGTATTCTTGCCGCCTTTAGTGCAATGCAAGAAGTATTCACGACCAGCAACAAAACGTCTTTTCCATTCTGCCGGACAAGGGTTATTTTTCTGCCAGTGATTTAATGATTTAACTTTTATTTTTAACCCTCTTAACTCTTTGGCAATATCACCCATATTTTCCCAGTCATTAAATATAATTAAATTACCTCCCTGCCTTAGTAGTTTTGGTATTCTACTCAACCAAGATATTTGATCGAATCCAATGTCAAAAGCCATATTCTCCTTTGTCATTGAAGTGTTTTTTGCTTTATCGCCTTGCTTAAATAAGTGTATATTTGACGCACCTATCTTTTCAACTATATTAAAAGGTGGATCTGTAATTATCGCATCGACCTTGATCCCTCTTCTAATTAGTAAATCCATATTCTTTAAACAATCACCATTCATCAACCAGTGGTTAGATTTTAATTCTTCTTCTCTTTGTGTGTTGTAATGTGTCATGTTCTATCCTCGTTTAGTCTAAATTAATTAAGCTCTTGAGCTATTCCAATTGAACGCAATCATTGAGCCGCCACCTTCGCGTAATCTATCAACGCAACGTTCGCCAATGGCATCTTTAACGCCGTTAATATCTAAGTTGCTAATAATGATCGTTGGCTTCATGTTCTGGTATCTACCGTCGATTATTTCAAAGATAAATAGTTTTTCAGTATCACTACCAAACTGTGAACCAACTTCGTCAATAATTAATAGGTCTAATTTTGTATACCAGCTAATTATTTTCTCTTCTGATGTTTCACTATCTCTTGACCATGTTGCTTTTAGCTCTCTAACAATTTCAATAAGCTTTACTATTTCGCATTTATGCTTATCAACTAAACTTTCGATCATTGCAGAAGCGAGTAATGTTTTGCCAGTACCAACACCGCCAACCATTATTAAACTTTTGTCAGTAGGGAAGTTTTCAACATATCGCATACAATCGTTTTTAGCTTTGGTTTGACCTTCGTTTGTACAAATATAATCATCAAAGGTCTTGTATAGGTTTCGTTTTGATATACCAGCGTTAGCACGAAGTCTTTCCTTGCGTGTTTTATCTCTTTCTATATCATCAGCAACCCTTATCCTTTCGTCCTCTAATTTTTGCTTAGCTTCGCTTTCCTTGACGCAATCAAAACAGTATTGTTGAACAAAATATTTACCATCGTGGCATTTTGTATATTTAGCTTCATGATCGCCATGCTTTTCACATTTAATTATGTGAAGTTGAGTTGGTATTGAATCGACTCTTTTCATTAGAATTTCCCCGATGTATAGTTTTGAGTTTCGAAAGTGTGTGTTGATTTAGCTTGGTTCGTTTGTAGGATAACTTCATCGTTCCAGCATTTACCGTTTAACCATGTAATAGGGTTTTTACGGAACTGAACTTCTGGCGTTGATTTTATGTAATCAGGAAGGTTTTTAAATAACAGTTCTATTTCAGATTTAGTTAACCTACTAAACTTTGTTTTGCATTTAGCTGAATCAGTTTTCTTTCCGTACAAATTCCAAAATTCAGCGAAGCGATCATTAGTTACTTCTTTATCTTGTTTTATGGTTAATGGTTTATGGTTATTGGTTAATGGTTTATGGTTTATGTTTAGTTGCTCATGTGTTGAGTTTGTGTTCAACGTCTGTTCAACGCCTGTTGCCTTGCTAGATGCCTTTACCTGTCTAGCTTTGGCTGAAGCTTTACCAGCTTTACTTTTATTTTTTGCGTTAGATTTGTATTTTTTGATTTCTAAGTCGATTCTTTTTTGTGAAAAACTACTTTCATTTTCAGTAAAGAACTTACCTAGAATGTACTCAACTTCGCTCACGTGTTCAGACAATCCTATCTCACGTGCAACATCTGTTGTACAACCGTTCAACGGCTGTTCACTTAAATAATACAAATCAAGCATTCGTCTATATGCTAAATCTTCAAGAGGTGATAACCTACTTGTATGACTAGCATAATCGCCTATGTTGAATTGATAATAATGCATTGCTATACTTACCTTGTTGATTGAATAATTAAGCACCGCTGTAACGGTGTTTTTTTATGCCGTTTTTTTACTGTTATCTACATAATAACTAGATAAAGAACTTCTCAGCATAATCCTAACTAACTGGCTAAAGTTCCTATCATCCTTCTTAGCTAAAGCCTCTATCTCACTTACTAAGCATTCTGGCAATCTAATTGCCTTTGTTACTGATTTCATATTAACCTCGTTTGTTTTATTTACTTATACATTGTATAACGTTGTAGTTGTATCGTCAAGCTACAGGTAATAAAAAAGAGCAATTAAGCCCTTTGATGTTTTACTCTCCTTTACCCTCCTTTTGCAATGTTAATTAGTTCTTAGCATCTTCATCTATTTCATAATCAGCGTTAAATGGTGACTCTGATTCAATATCTCTTTTAAAAAGATTTATTGTTTTCATTGTTACTGAACCGTTATTGCATTTTTTACCATCAGGATCGACTAACCATCTTTTGAATATAACTCTATCCATATGCCTTCCTGACATTTTAGCTATTGATAAAATTTTATAAATAACCTCACCTTCTGCATTGCCGTAAAAATCTCTAGACCTTCCGTATTCTGAACCATCTTCCTCTTCGAATAACCAACAACCTGCATTCCACATAATAAACTCATCGGTAGCGGGAAAGTTAAAAATAGCGCGTTGTGCTTTATGAATAATTTTCTTAAATGGAAATTTCATTTTATATTCATTGCCAACTTTTAGTTCACTCATTCTATTTACCCTTCTTTTACAATGTTAACCATCTTTACTGTCATAAATAACTTCGCATAAATCATCAGCCAGTATGGTCATCTTCCAATAAGGATGGCAATTACTGCCACCTGTCCAACCTACAAACAATACATCAAAGTTGCACGATGAGTTACCGTCAATTATAGTTCCAGCCTTTCCGTCTACTACACATGGTTGATTAATTGATATTCTAGGAACTCCCCTATAATCACATACGCTGTCAATTCTATCTTGTGGTGATGTACTCATTTCTTTATTTGCTCCTGTTCTAGTTTAGATTTTAATATTGTATTGTTTTCCTGTAGTGATAATATTCTGTTGATTAAAAGGCCGAGTCTATTATCTAATAAATCATAATCAGTTTTTAATATATACCTACCATTATCATTAGTAAGCATCATCATGCACCCATTAATATCTTCTGGTTCATACTGTTTTATCATTATCGTATTCCTTTTAATTAAAAAATATATCATCTAAATAATTATTCATAGAATTCACGTCTTCATATATTTCTTGTTCCGTCAAGTAATCCCATTGAGGATCTGGAATTTCACCAGTATTTATTAAGTGTTCTTCGCTATCTGTACTGTAAACAATGCACATTACCTTATTCCTTACTTAATTTTTGAATAAACAGTTACTTTAGTTTTTACTATGCCTATGTCGTGTAGCATGTAATTTGACGGCTCTTTAGCTCCGTTTAATACATTGGTCACGAATTGAGGGTGAATGCCTCTATCTTTAGCATAGGCGCTTAGAGTGTTGTATTTAGAATCTATGAACTTTATTAGTTTTGTTATTACTTGTTCGCGTGTCATTTGCTGTACCTTTGTTTGATTTGATAAACCTAGTTTAGTTTACAATGTAAATATAGTCAAGTTTACCCGCGCTTTATTTTTAGCAAAAGAAAACCGAAATTAATCGGCTTGGTGGTGGTTGTTTATTCTAATATCAGTGATTGTTTCTTAAGCTCTAATATACCAAGTACAGACACTAGTGATATCTCTCCAGCGTACTCATCAATCAACTCTGTTAACCTGTCGAATAATTCACCCTCTTTAGGGAATGTTTTATCTAAATTTAAGTCTTTAATTTTGTTCACGGTTGTATTTCCTTGCGTGTATTGCTCTTTCCATATCTGCGCTAGTGTGATGCCAGCACAAGCACTCAGAGCAAAAATAATATCTGCTTTTCAATTTGCGCCCTTTAAAATAATTTCTTTTTATAAAGAGCTTTGCACTTCTTTGATTGAAAGCCTTTTTTTGAACAGTTAATCATTTATCTAACTCCAGGCTATGAATTCTACTTGCTAATATAAGCTCACATGATTGATTGCTGTTAATTAACTCGTCAGCTATTGATTTAAGTAATGCTATGTCTAGTTTAAAGTGTTTAGCTAGGGCTATTACGTCTTGCTTGGCAAGTATCACTGTCGTTTCTGCGCATCCATCACCAAAATAACCGTTGTGCTCTGTGTATGTTATATCTAAATTAAGGTCTATATTTGTTGCGTTTCTGCATACGATATCATCATCGCTAAATTCATACTCTTCTATATTCATTTTGATAGCCCTTCAATAATTTCACTAGCTACACATTCAGTGTCATAGTTCATTTCACATTCAGAGTCAGAAATAAATTTATGCGGTTGGTTTTTTATTTCGTTTACTAGTTCAACTAATCTGTTGCCTGTTTCTGGCATGTCCCACCCATTTTCAGCACTAACAGTTAAGACGTATGTTTTTGTTTCTCTGAACTCAAATACTATTTTTTCAATATTCATAATTAGCACTCCAATGTATTAAAGTATTCTTCGAACTCGCTAGTATTGTCAGCGTTTAAAAGCTTGTTCATGTCTATATCGTCGCGTTTAGTTGATACACGTCGATAGTTGTTAGACTTCTGAACCCGAGCTTTCTTTAGTTCAGATTTTAATAGTGATGCTATGCTTAGTTCTTTTTCAGTAGTCATGTTATTCCCCTAAGTAAACCAGATGTAAAAGCCATGAAATACAGCGATAGGAAACATAATAGCGCCAGCAATTAAGAATCCCCATGTAGCAGCAGCGAAACAAGTTATTACATGAGTTAGCCATGCTGCGAAGAGTGTTATAAATATAATTAGTTGTGTCATTGTCTTATCCTTGATTGCTAAGTGTGATTAAAAGGAAGTATGAGCCCATGCCAGCCCAAGCTATAAAGCAAGCGTATAGCACTACTTCGTTTACTGTTAGGTTTAGTATCCTTTCTATTATGTTCATTATTCTCCAGCCTCATTTAATATAATATTCTCAGCATCGTAACCTCTAACCCTGTAATCGTACTTGTGATATAAATCGTCACAAGCATCATGCACAGCAATAGCAACATGTTGAGCGTTGTTATCTCTATCGTAAACCTTGTCAGCTAAGTCACCTATAGCAAGAGCATCAAGGCAACATTCATGCAGTTCAATCTCTAGTTTTTTAATTAGGTTTTGTAATCTTACTATTTCGTTTCCGCTATTCATTTATTCGCCCCTTGCTTTAGCTAGTAACTCGCCTAAACTATCTTTCCATGCGCCTTTATTGCTCGAGTGAAAGCATTCGAGTAGCATTTTATACATATCAGGAGCAGCAGCTATTAAGTGTGCGTTGGCTTCTGCTTCTTCTGTTTGAGTCCCACATTTAAATCCACCTATACACGCATACATAGTTCCGTTATATTTTGTAGGTTTGCTACTTGGCATTTTAACTATATGCCTTACTGGTGAATTAATTTTATTATCAGAAACTAACCATTCGCCTTTAGTAAATTTAGTCATTATTCTTCACCCTTAATTATTTTCTTAGACTCTTTATTGATTAGCTCAATAATAATATTTTCATGTGACCAAGCTAAGTTTTTATCCTTTTTACGCTTAGATGAAATACTTCTTAGTTGTACCATCGTATAACCTGGCAATGTAACTGTTGAAGATTTGGTGTTGTCTGTCATTTTGTTCGCCTATTTATTTAAGATACACTAACCTTAGCAATTAACTATGAATAAATCAAATGAAATTATTATTAACTTTCTTCATAATTAAAGTTGACTATAGTTTTAAATGAGTCTATTGTTATTGCATTGAAGCGAACCGAGTAAATATTATGGATAGATGTTATGTAAGCGAACAGATTGCAGGTCATTGTAATAATGACGACGAAATGTTTTGTCCTGAGTGTAAAGGTAATATGTATATTCAGGAAGATGATAGCAGCGTTGTAGAGTGTGAATGCTGTGGTCATGTAATTGATATGGAACCAGGAGAATACTAATGAATAAATATATGATTTCAAGCAATACCCGAGATGCTCATATGCAGCTTAAAGCTGCGAAACAAGCAATATTAGACATGTTCGCGTATCACGAAGAGAACAACATCGAATTAAGTCGTGCGTCTATTGGTTACATGCACAGCGAGATTGAACAAATTAATGAAATGATGGAGGCTTAAAGTGAGTGAACATTTAAATATTTACCAAAGAATAAATGCAGTAATGAAAGAATCTATCTATGTTAAAAAAGGCTCTGCTGGTCAAGGCACTGGTGTTCAGTATGATGAACTAATTGCATTGTTAGCACCTGCTTTAACCAAGTGGGGCATTGTGGTTGTATCTGAAAAGGCAGGTAATGACGCAAGAGCTAGAGATACCAAGAAAGGCACTTACATATACGAATGTGATTTTAATATTCATTATATAAATATCGACCAACCTAATGATAGATTCACTACGCTGGTTGAATCTCATTCGATGGATTCAGGCGATAAAGCGCCAGGTAAGGCAATCACATATGCAACTAAGATAAGTATGCTCAAAGTGTTTAGTATTGAATGTGGTGAT
Organism: Colwellia sp.; assembly: GCA_022969215.1. GTDB lineage: Bacteria > Pseudomonadota > Gammaproteobacteria > Enterobacterales > Alteromonadaceae > Colwellia. The sequence goes on from JALJPA010000019.1 coordinate 14,510, forward strand.
TCAGAAGAAAGTAGAGTCCCTGATTTAGACTTTGATATTATTAGTAATGATCAAGGTAACCAATTATTTAATTTACTTGTTGATGCTCAAACAGGAAATTTAACACCCAAAGGAACCAAGATACAAAGAGCGTTTAAATTCGGGCAAATATCTGAAATTAAAGCATCTAAATTCGAGCAAATATTAAAGGCAGCTAAAGCATGAATATAATTACAGAAATGGAACAAGGCAGTGCTGAATGGTTAGCGCTTCGCCTTGGCAAGGTTACAGCATCAAGAATGAAAGATGTGTTATCAAAAGGTCGCGGTACTGCTCAAAGTAAAACAGCAGAAACTTACATGATGGAATTGCTTTGCGAGCGTTTAACTGGTGAATCAAAACCATTCTTTGAAAATGATGCTATGCAATGGGGTACAGCTACGGAACCACAAGCACGGGCAATGTATGAACTAATGAGCGGTAACACTGTTAATGAAGTGGCATTTGTCGAGCATAACGAATACATAGGTATTTCACCTGATGGAATGATTGGCGATGATGGTTTGCTTGAGATAAAATGCCCAACCACCATAACACAGGTTAGGCGCTCTTTAACTGACAACTACAGCAAAGACTATTACACTCAGATTCAATGTCAATTATGGGTTACTGAGCGCGAATGGTGCGACTTTTTAAGCTTCGATCCCCGTCTAGATATTGCAGCTTCATATTTATTACAGCGTGTTGAACGTGATGAGCATTTCATTGATGCTATGCGAGAAAAAACATACTTGTTCGTTGAAGTAATGAATGAGCTTTATAAGCGATTAACTAATTAACTATTAATAACAGAGGAAAGAAACAATGAAAGTAACAGTGATTAAAAAAGAAGAAGTGGAAGTTAAATTTGTTTTTATAAATATAAACCCTCGTCATTTAGATGAAGAAGAAAAGCCAGTACCCATGTTAAAAGGTGATACTTGGGATGCTATTGTTGATATTAACACAGGTATAATACGCGACTGGCCACAAGGTGAAGAAAGAGAGTATTACTGGAAGATTTGTGATGCAGGTAGTTATCACTTGCTAGACAGTGACGAGCAAATAGTTTTATCTATAAATAATAACTATGTTCCTAATAATTTATTACCGGGTGAATGGGGTGATTATTTAGAGCTTAAGATTAACGGGGATGGATTAATTACTAACTGGTTAAGCAATCCAACAGCAGAAGATTTTTACAAAGATGATGAAGATTAATTAACCAATAAGGAAGTAAAGAAAATGAAAATCGGCGTAAGTTTAAAAATAGATGTAAGCAAGATAGATAAAGCTCGTTTATTCAATGGTCAGAAAGGTGTTTATTTAGACGCAACAGTTTTTGTTGATATTGATACACTTGATCAATACGGCAACAACGGCATGATAACCCAAGACGTTAGTAAGGAAGAAAAGCAGCAAGGAGTTAAAGGTAATATATTAGGTAACTGTAAAGTGTTTTGGAATGACTCAGGTCAACAAGCACCACAACAAGCACAACAAAGTGGAGGTTTTCAGGCACAACAGCAGCAACCTGCACAACAAAACGGATTTCAGCAGCAAGCACCTAAGCAAGCTAGTGGCTTTGGTGGTGAGGAACAACAAACCCCACAATTTGTACCAGACGATAAAATTCCCTTTTAATTTAACAAACGCTCAAGGATGAGCAATCAAGGATACTTATGACACTATTTAATAAAGTAGGAAGAGATTTAGACGGTAGTACAACATGGTTATTCATTAGACGATTATTACCTATTGCGGTTGTGTTGTGCTTTTTAATTGTTACAGGTATTAAGATTAACTTTTGGGATTATTTATGAAAACTATAGTTATACATTGTTCAGCCACGCCTAATGGTAGAAACAATACAGCAGCAGACATTCATCAATGGCACTTATCTAGGGGCTGGGATGGTATAGGGTATCATTATGTTATAACTGTTGATGGTAAGCTTGAAAATGGTCGTCCTGAGTACTGGATGGGGTCACATGCTAAAGGTCACAATAAAGATTCAATTGGTATTTGCATGATCGGTACTGATGTTTATTCTTTAGAGCAATGGCATATATTAAGTAATTTATTAAGAAAGCTTGTTATTGAAAATACTGGCGTTAAAATTATTGGTCATAATGAAATATCAGATAAAACATGCCCAGGCTTTGATGTTCAATACTGGCTTAAAAATACATTCAATAAATAAGGTTAAATTAATAAAAGTAGTTAAAAGCCGGTTGCTAGCCGGCTTATCTTATCTAAAGATCAACACCTATGTTTATAGTTAGTGCAGAGTTAGCGTTAGACTGAGCTTTAACCATCATAGAGTTTTGTGTTGCTGTTGCTGTAACATCGGTTGGCCCTGCAATATCCTGCAAGTAAACACTTAGCGTTGCGGTTGGAACGTCCCACACATAACGGAAGCCTCTAAGTTGTGCGTATCTTGTATCTAATACCCCGATAGTTCTTGCACCACCTGAACCAGATACTAAAATAGTTTCCTCTATTAAATATTGGTCCGTAGTACTAGCGCTACCTGTATTTCTCTCTGAATAGCTAAATGTCACAACCATATTATCATTAGATATGAGGTTAGCGAAAGCCAATGTTGCTATTGCCGTTGAAGCATCGACACCTAATATTGCTCTAAACGCTGTGTATAACTTACCGTCACGACTAATTAAATCGAATGTTCTACCTACTGTGTTTTCATCAATCTGTAAGCTAGATATAACACCGTTAGAATCAGCACAATTTGATAAGTTTAATAAACCTCCAGACTGTACGTTAAAATCAGCAGAAACATTGTTAACTGACTTAACGTTACTCAGATTTATCGAAGCCTGGAACGTGTTAACCCCTTGAGCGCCTGACCAGCTTATATTACCATCCGATGCTATTACATTGTCACCATCACTAGATACATTTAACCCTGCGCGACCTGCCCCGATTATTTTAAACCCATCAATAGTTACATCTTTAGAACCACCGACAACACTTATACCATAATTAGCTCCAACTAAAGCACCTGACCAACCGGCGTTTATGGTAGTTAATCCACTTGCTACTGAACCACTCGCCGGACTTCCATCGTGACCGAAGTTAATACCCACTTGAAAAGAGTTGTGATAAGAGAATAAATTGTGCATACCAGTAACTAAAGCATCAGCACTATAACTTGAAGCTCTACAATATGCTGCATAACCATTAGTGATGCTATTCCCGATACTACCACCACCTGAACAACGCGCAGCAGTATAGCCGTAATCGAAAGTTATATCTCTTTCTACTAAAGTCCATCGTGCAATGTCTGCATAATTTTCTGTTACTAGATTAAGTGTTCCTGTTGCTATTGCCTCATAGATTAAATAAGGCTGACCACCAGCTGTATGACTTTCATCAACGTTAACTTTACTGCCGGTAACAATTACAGCGCTAGTGTTTATACTGCCGAAATCAACAGGCACATAGTATTCGTTATCTTCTGTCTCTGTACCGTTTATAGCGGTAAAATCTGAAATGGTTGAGCTAGAACAAAACCAATGTGTAATACCTTCACGTCCCCAGTTTAATAAATCAAAGTTACTAACATGATTATTATTACCATCAATAAATAATACTGCGGCAAATATTGGATCAACAAAAGAAGCTTCACCAAATGGTACGCCAAAATCAAAAGGTGATAACGGGTGTACTGGTACAGTTGGCCCAGTGTACGGGTCAGGCATAAAGTTAGCTTTTAATGTTTTAACTGCAAGGTTACAATCAGAACATTTATAAAAGAAAGCTAGATATTGCGGTCCTTTAGTTTGATTCTCTGCATTACCGTTAAGTGTGCCTTTCCCTGATAGCTGAATATTAGTATTACCTAGAGTGGTATCATCGTTTATTAAGATAGAATCAAAATGGTCTGAATTATCAGGCATTTTTAACTCGCCATCAACCACACCGATAGTATTATCTTTATGCTTTAAGTTTAAGCAGAATACAGACAAGCCAAAAGGTACAAAATATTTATTTTCCCTGTCTATGGCTGCTTGAATGTTTAATGTAGAATCTGCCGCCTCTGTAGCGCCATACTTTCTAACATCAGCATCAGTATCTTGCAATACAGCAATAGCAAGGTTAGCTAGTGTAAAGTCTCCAAACTCATCAGGAGTTATTGAGCCAGCAGCAACTATTAAGTATGTAGCTCCACCACCATCACCAGCAGACTTATATCCTTTTGTTGTTACCACATCACCAGCGACTAACTTAGCATCTTTTAAATTACCCGTTGCGCCACCTGTTACTTGTTCAAATATTGCCATTGTTTATTTTCCTTTGTTAAGCTTCAACGAATTCATAATCAACACCCTCTACGCCAGTTATTGTACCTAGCGCAGACGAGCCTGTGTTTGCAAAGTTACCATTTAGCGGCATGTTAATAGTAGTTCCGCCACTAGTTGAGACTTTTAAGTTTCGTATTAATATATCAGGGTTAAAGTGGGCGCTTGTTATATTATCTCTAGAGAATAACAAAGATAGCGTAGTGCCTGTCTGTGCCGCTCCACTTATAGAACCCTCAACCACACCATCTATTCTAACAGTCATCAACCCACCTGTGCCATGGGTAACTTCTATGTGTTTTTCTCGCTTCCCTCTAAGATCGCCAAAACCTGTAGCGGTAACTGTTGTATTTGTTCCGTTCGTTACTGGTGTTGTAAAATCTGGATCTGAACCTATGATATTCTCAAAATTAGAGGAAACACTAGAGCCCCCTTTGCCGATAATGGTCATTAAATTATTATTGGCAGAAGGTTTTACAAATATGTCATATTCCAAAGTTGTAACTGTAGGTAGTACAAACACAAAAGGTGAGTTAACATCTATTTTAAACGTAGTACTAAGCACACTTAAATAAGTATGAGTACCAGCACCTAAAACGCCTCGTCTAATTAAATGACTCATGAAACAACACCCGATCCGCTAAATATCCAATCATCTGTATCTTGTTGATCAATAGATGCTGTGTCGTATCTATCTATAAATGCAACTGAGCCACCATCAACACCGTTTAATAAGACTCCTGCAACAGCGTTAATAGTTGTAACGCCAGCACCTAACTGCCTAAGTAACATCACAGCATTTAATACAATAGCCTGATTTGCATTAGTATCTATTGTGATAATGTTAGCTGCTGCGTTATTTATTGATACTGTTTTACCTCTATCACCAGGAACTAAAGTATAAGCTGTGCCGGTTTGCTTGTTGTAGATAGCATCGTTAAGTTTAGCTATTGCTATCTCTGTAACGTTGGTAGCTATATTTGTAACATTAGTCGCTACATTAGCGGTATTAGTTGCTATAAATCCATCTAATTCAGCGTTAACAGCTTGTTGCTCTACTGCTGTTATATTACCCGCTGGTGTATTTGTTATTTGTGATGCGTTGTAATCTCCATTAGCAGAAGCAACCGCACCAGTGCGAGCAAACACACTAATAACCGCGCCTGATTCTATCTCAGTAAAGCCTAATGCAGAAATAAAACTCCCTTCTGGATAGCTTCTTGTAAGCTCAATAGTTGAACCATCTGTAACGCTGTAATCATTCGCTTGTGAACCTACAGCTTTTAATAGCTTGCCTTGATCAACATTCTGACCTTGTATGTATATAATGGCTGTGTCTGCTATTACAGAGGGTAAAGTTACAGTTGTTTGACCATCACTCAACTCTATAGTATCACTTACTGTTGAACCTTCCTCGCCCTGTGAACCATCAGCAATCCTAATTGCGTTAGTCGTATTGTTTGCGTCTGCTTCTGCTTCTGTTGGAAACAAGAACATATCAAACAAGCCGCTTATATACGGAATGACTAAAGCATTACCTGATGATATTAAAAAACCATCAATGTTAACCTCTAGCTTTGCAACTTGATTTGTACCATCTGATTTTAAAGCCATTGGTTTAGGTGTTGTTGTACCTACCTCGTAAGCTTTAATCCAGTTGTTAGGATAGTCTCTATAGTTTATTGCAACGTGTGCAATTGGTAAAAATGCCATGATTACGCCTTATATTGAATTAATTACATTTAAAAACAAAACAGCAGCAAAGCACAAAGACACAACCCCAAAAAGCTTTGAAACTCTAGGGAATGAATCTTTAGCCATAAACCATATTGCAGGAGGCGAACATAAAATTAATAATTCCATTAGTTTTGCCCTTTTGTATTTATTAGCGACTTAAACGCCCTGAGTTTTTTATTAAAATCAGGGTCTTTTATCTGTGAAAGTTTTTTGGCCGCTACTCTTGCCGCACCTGTAACACCAGAAACAGCCTCAGCAACATCAAGACCGCCGCTAACTATATTGCCTTTTAATGAATTGGCTGGCGAAAGCTTGAATGCGTCATTTAGTTTATTAGTTATATGCCTCAAGCTTGGTATATCATCTTTAAATCTTACTTTAAACCCACCTAGAACATCATCAGCGTTTAAGAATAATTTATTGATCGCTATTCCAGTTGGAGCGTTAGAGTCAACCCTCATTGCTTTATTTCCTAGTATAGCCGCTGCCGCTTCTGGGTTTGATAGGTCTATATCTTTACCTAAAAGCTTATCAAAATCATTCTTTAGCTTTATTGTTTTAGCAAATGACTCGTTAGCCTTCTTATACTTTGGAGATGTCGCATCAAGAACCTCATCAATACCACTAGATAATGTTTTTAATAGCTGCTTAGAGTCACCTTTTACTTGACCTACACCACCAACACCTGATTCAAAATCAATATTATCTCTGATAGTTCTTTTTAATTTATGTGCAACATCAAACGCTGGACTACCATCTAATAAATCATTTATTAAAACGGTCATTTCTTGCTTGCTGCCGCCTTTAAACTTAGAGCGTGAGAAGTCAGGAGTTACCCATCCATCATCAGCGCGCGTAAATGTCACACCAAGATTTTTAAGTTCGTTAAAGAAATTATTATTAACGCTGCCAATATCTACATTAGTTCCTTTTAATGAGTCGGCAGTTTTTCCTATAGACTTTCCTGCTTTATCATTTATTTTATTGACCGCAACAACTCTATCTAAAATTGACTCACCTAATGTATTTGATGGCCTATTTGCATCACCAAATAAAGGCTCTCTCCGCCCTCTTTCAATGTTATCAAGCATTTTGCCAAGCTTGCCTTTAGAAGCTGTACTCATGTTTTCTATTACGCTTACTGTGCCTTTTGCAACATGATCACCACCAAGAACTTTAACTGCTCGTTTGCTTGCTGGGCTAGTTATAATTTGACCGCTATCATCTAAAGCCTTTGTAACCAACTCAATATTAGGATTTCCCTTTCTTATTTCATCAGCTAACAATTGACGCTTGGCTCTAGAGCTTTTTAATACTTTGTCTGTAATGGACTTGCCAGAAAGTAACGGCTTAAGTGTAGCTAATGGAGTAGCACCAAGTACTGGAGGTAAAACCCCTAACGTTTCGCCAATGTCACTAACTATATCTTGTCCTGCTTCCGTTCTTGGTGCAAAAGTAAGGGCAGAAGCAAGCGCTTGAGCCTCTTCTAATCCCTTACCTGGTTGTAATCTACCAGTCAACTCTCCAACAATTCCTTCAAGAGAGCCGGCAGCAAAACCTAAAGCTCCACCTGTAGCACCAGTCGCCAACGTTAAAGCAGCTTCACCAGCACCAATAGCTTGCTCGCCTAGTGTTCTTTCTGGTAATCCAGGAGCGGGAACAGCCAAAGCCTCTCCTGTTGGTATAAAGTCCTGCTCTATTGGTGTTGCTGCTTGCTCTGGCCTTAATTGCGGGGCTTGCTGTGCATCAAACAGGCCTTGAGACTTAGCAAAACTAAGTATTTGCTCGTCTGTTGCGCCCTCTGGTGCATCTATCTGAAATGAATCACCTTGAGGAGATTGTATAGTTACAATTGGCATTATCTAACCACCTTAAAACCTGCGAATTCATCGGTAACTGTTTCTTGTCCAAGCTGGGTTTGCTTGGTTCTAATGTTTCTCTCTTTCTGTGCTAAGAATGCCTCTAACTGTTGTTTTTTCTGGCTAGGGCTTGCGTCTGGATCAACTAAACTAGCCTTTAAGTTCTCGCCCTCTTGAACTGTGAAAGCTGCGCCAAAGGTTTCTTTAAGTAGTGGTAGTACTTGGTTATCAACAATCGCTATTAATTTCGCCCTTGCATCTGCACCTTTAGTTGAACCAAAGCCTGACTCTTTAATTAAAAAGTCAAATGCTCTACCTCCTAATGTACTGGTCGCCACGTTTGATAATTCAATTAATTGACCAACAGCCTCTTTAACTCCAGGTAGTGAAGCTTCCATTCTAGCTAAGTCAGTTAAAACCTCGCCTTTCTCTTCCGCTTCTTTTTGTGCTAATTTAACGGCCTTTGCTATTTCAGGTTTAAACTTCTTTTGCTTTGTCAGTTTAGCTTCTTCTTTCGCCCCTTCTTTAGCGCCTTCAATAACTGCCGTACTTGTTGCTACCTGCGCAGTTAACGATGGGTCTGATGCTATTCTTTCAGCAGCAGATGTACTTACCTTAGCTAAATTACCAAGCGCTCTATTTGCTGAATCTTTTTCTAGCTTTGTTGAATTAGGGTTTTGAGCGATATTAACAAAGTTTTCAAACTCTCTTTGCCCTGCTGATTTAGTGGTTGCACTTACAGGAGTTAACGCGCTATTAGTTTCAGCAATAAGAGCCTGTAAACCTTGTGGCGTTTGAAGTTGAATAATATCGTTATCTAACTCAGTAGTATCTAAACCAAGCTCTAAAGCTGTAGCTTTCATAGTTTGAAGCTGTCTAGTTGCTCCATCTACATTGCCAGAATCTAACAAAGGCTTTAATGCCTGTGCTGATTGAGTAACAAACTGTTGCACTAGCTTTTGTTGATTAATTTGCTGTTGCTGACCACTACCCGCAAGCTCTGCCGCTTGTAATTGTGCCGGTTGTTGTGCAATACCTAACTCATTAGCCCTTTCAGCTTGTTGCTGTTGCAATGGTGCAAGGTCGCGCTGTTGATTTAATACATCAATGTTACGCAAGTTATTTAAAGTTTGTCCGAACCTCTGCCCTATATTAATAGCAGGTGTTACGCCTAAACTTATTCTAGGATCTATAGCGATGTTATTCTCCTATTGCGGTGGAAAGTTAGCGAAACTTCCACCTGTTGTTTGTACTGGTGATGCAAACGGATTTGTAAACGTCCCACTAGGCAATCCAGCAAGCGTAGTACCTAAATCAAATATGTTACCTGTTGCGCCAGTTCTAGCATTCTGAGCACCTACAACACCAGCAGCTTGAGCAGCAGCACCACCCGTTAATAAGTTAGCTACATTTGCCGCTGTGTTTTGTTCAATTCCTGCTTGTTGACCTGTTACATTTTGGCTAATGCCTAACAAGTTCATAATATCTTGACGTTGCCGATCTATTAAAGGCTGACCAGCTAACAGAGCATTTTGTTGTAATTGCTCTAATGTATCACCGGCAGTTAAGCGACCTCTTGAAGCTGAACTTCGTTGCGTCTGCTCGTTTAGGTTGTTTAACCCTAACTGGAATAGTGGATTTGATTCTAAGAAACTAGCTTGTTGTGCTGGGTCTCCTAGAAATGATGCTAAGTCTATACCTTGCTGACCAACGCCAGCTAAAGGATCGAACCTTGATAAAGCAGACTGACCAGCAGCACCAACGTTAGCGCCCTGTCGTCTTGCTTCTGCTGTTTGAATTTCACCGGCGCGAGTTGCTGCTTTAGCATCCTCACTCCCTGTAAATATATTTGCAATCTGAGAAAGGAAACTCATATAAACCTCTAAATTAATTTAATTGTTTACGCTATGAGTCCCTAGAGTTGTTCAAGCGTTGTTATTTTATCATTATTCTTTACTTGTTGCCAATCTACGTTTCTTTACCCGAGACTGTAAAATAAACAGCATTGGCAGCGTTAGCTTCTACATATAAAGAACCTCCAGGCGGTATTGTTTGTCCGTCTATTCCTGTGCCAGCATCTATATCAGCCCATATTACAATTCTAAACGGCGTTTGTGGGTTAACTGGTAGTTCATCTTTGTTAACAATATAAGCCTTATAACTCTTGTTTGATGTTGAGTTATTAGCTACTGTAACCGCTGTTATAATTGTGCCGTTACCGTTAGTTGGTGATGTATAGATAGATTCAGGGGTGTCAGCTAAAGTATTGACACCCTTATTAACTAGTAATATTGAGGTTGCCATTATCTTTCCTCTACTATCATGTAGCTATCTGCTTCCGCTGTGATGTTATTTGTTGCTCCAATATTCGCCACCTCTAAAAATATATAATCATCTTTATCGAGTGTTGTATTAATGTTTATATTAAAGAACGCAACATCTCGACCACCTTGTAAGTTATTTACTTGTCGGGTCTGAGTTAATACGATTGACGATGACGAAGCTGAACTGTCAAACTTAGAAACCCTCAAGGCTACGGAATTGTTTTGTGTTGATTCCAGAACGAAAGACGCGATTACCTTATAGTCTCTTGGTGTGTTGCCTAGATGCTTTAATTGATTCCCGCTTGGATTGCTAAAGTGCTGCAAGTCTGCCGATGTCCACAGTGTTGCTTCTAAGTCAACAAACACGCCATCAGATGTTATTGTTGTTGTTGACTCTGTGGTAACTCCAACTGAGCCACCTTCGAATGTGTTAGGCATGCCAGTATTATTAGTCCAATTTGATGATAAAGATCCTGCTGTCATGTTTGGCGTGTAGTCTGGATCAGTCGCATCAAAAGCGCCTGCGCGTGTAATTATCACACTATCAAGCTGAACTGTTGAAGGGTTAGCAAATTGGCTTGGTGCAAAGTCAAAGAATGACACTCCTGCCGGTAAATCTATGTTTTGATTACTGCGAAATCTTGACGCCATAGCAAACCCAGCACCAGCCTTGTATAAGCTATAAGAGCCAGCAGTTAAACCTCTAACTATTGAAACATCAATAAAGTAACCACCAACCCAATTTCCAGCAAGTGTTAACTCAGGAGTACCACCAAAGCGGCCCGTCCCTGTTTCAAGTCCTTGTCTGTAATTTGTAATAGTACCTAAAGATGTACAATCATTATAATTAACTCTATCAGCTTCTATTGCATGAAATCCTGTAGCATCTGTAAGGTCGTACACTTGAGAGCCTACGCCTGTGATTTCTACAAATAACCTTTCTCTTAACACGTCACCACTACCGCCAACAGGAGATGTGTATAAAGAGTACCCACCATCAGTGCATTTTAATCCTGATATAGCAAAAGTAGATCCGATTATATTTACACCACCAGCAGGGACTTCTATATTTAAGCCTGTTCCAGTGAAGTCGATAATACCATCTAGAATATAAACTTTTGTACTATCTATTGCGCCACCTAGCGTCTCGGCTAGATTGCTTTGCTTCACTATTATCTCGCTGTCATTAAGCTTAGAGTATAGATCATCAAAATTATTACTTACCTTGATAAATGCAGGTCTATATTTATCACCGGTCTTATCATTAGCGGTAACGCCAAAGTTTAGAATTTCTTGAGTCATTTAAACCTCTGTCATATCAATTGTTTGTTCATCTGTATCAATCGTAAACCCATCCGTATCTATAGTTACGGGCTTGTTACTACCTATTTGCTGCCTAATATCAAATAGCTTTGAGATGGTTACAGCTTCGGGTATGTTTGTTTGATTTTCACTAATCCAATCAGAACCGGCACCCGTTCGTTTCCATAGTTGAAATACGATATATTTTAAATCTACAAGAAACTTTAACAGCCCTCGATCTTCGATTATTGGCGGTTCAATATGCTCAGGAGGATTAACTCTATTAAATGACATTAGTGCATAATCCCTTTAACTTTAAGCTTTGCGCCGTAAATAGTTAATGGTACAGGGTCACTCATTCTTAATCTAAATCTAAGGCTACGACCTGTTGCAAACATATCAACCTCAACCAATTGTGTGTGCTCACCTAACTGTCCAATTTCTACCCATTGAACGTGTGGATAAGTGCGGCCACCATCAGTTGATAATTCAACTCGTATCCGTGGATTCTCACCTTGACCTGTAATTAGTCCAACACCAGACTCAACCTTTAAAGTAAGCGAGGACATTAACAGCATATCGAAATCTAACCCTAAATCCTCTGGCGTTATTTCATCCGTTATTCTTTCGCGTATCATAGTATCTGTATTTTGTGTGAACTCATTAAGCTCAAGTGTTAATAAGTCACCTTTGTTAGCAACGATTAACTTGTCATATATTTGTATTAGTGATGTGCCGGAATAAGCTAAATCGTTGAAACTTCTTAGCTCAAACCATCCGTCTTTACCTAATGACTCGTTATTCACAAATGTTTTATTCTCACTAGGGAATGTAATTAAATAAAAGTCTTGCCCCTGCAAAGTAAATACATAACCGAAAGCATCATCAATGGTTGTCATTTCTTCTATTGAGTTTGATATGCCATCATCACTAATGCGCTCATAAATGCCACCTGATATGCGATAGATACACTTATCATCACCTAACCAATATATAGCTCTATCAGTGCTTGCTAGTGAACTAATGGCACCTAAGCCTACACTTATTTGCTGACCGTCTATTCTGTCGATAGGTGGCTTGCCTGAATCAGTGTTATACCATGGTTCCATAGTCCTAATGCCGAACCTGTATATAGTTTGATTAAACACGTAATCCCTAACTAATTTATCAGGGTTTGACTCTGCACCTACAGCATCCAAACCAGACACATCAAAAGGGTCTCCAGGTTGCGCCATAAAACTTAAATCAGGAGTCGTATAAATAAATTGATTGTTAATAATAGTTACAGATAAAACATTAACTAGATTTACATTCTCGTTTTCTTTAAATGTATCTGTTGATTTAGTGTATACATAAACCTTGTCAGAAATAATAACTAGATTATCCCCATCGTCAGCAAATATACACCTATTAGAGCCTGTTACCGTACCCAGTGAAGTATGTCTACCTAACGTGTTCACAGAATATAGAGTGTTATCAACTACTCTATAAAGAACCTCTGCCATGTTATGAGTATTACGATCAACATCACCGACAACACCTTTAAAAAGCTTCTGCCCTGGAAAGGATTGCAAGCTAACTTGAGTTTTAACTTTAGGGTTAACTTGTTGGTACATATTAACCGTGCGCTGTGTTGATACCGGCTTACTTCTGTTTTCGTAAGTGCCGCCAACAATGTTAAAAGGTATTGATGTAAACCTAGCCATTAAGGAGTTACTCCTTCAACTCGCATATAAGGAGCAGCACCGTAACGGGCTTTTTTAGCTGCCTTGTTAGCGCCACGAATAACCGATTGCATTTTAGAAAAGTAAGTTATTGTTTGCTCACCATCTTGTGTATATAAATACATCTGATGTAGTGCGCCGAATAAATATATATTAGGATGATTAGTCATCACACTATTAGTTTGATTAGTTACGGTTAACGGTTCAGGCTTTTTATAGTATTGAATTTGTATTGTGTAGGCAGTATCAGGAGTTACGTTAAACTCTATCTCATTACCGATAACACTAAAGAATCTAGGTTGACCTGTGCCTGGTCGTCTTGGTAATTGCTCTGGCGCTTGAAACTTAACATCAACTAAACCGTTACCAGTTTCTAACTGAATGCTTCTAGCCTTTTCAAAGCCTGGAGGTAATTCTAAATATAAACCAGCAGTGGGCGCTGTTGATACTAACTCCATATCTCTGGTTTCTAACTGCCAACCTTCGTTATTGTACATCTCAGTTTCAGCTAGTGCGATAAAATCAGGAATGAGATCGTTTAAATCCTCGCGATGCCCCCAAGATATAATACTTTTAACTAAATCGTCATAGTTTGCCAAGCTCATTAGATAACACCTTGTTTAGTTCTTAACTTGTTCCAATCAGGAGAATTTAACTTACCTAATAGAAACTTTCTGTTTTCTTTATCTAAAGGGTTTGGATTATCATAACCCTTAGCTTTCATTTCTTCTCGCCACATTTCTATAACGATAGGAGGTATTGAGGCCATCTTATGCCAACCACCTTTAAACCCGCTTGACTGGTTATTCATTTCATTTTGATTAAACTGTAAGAACGGATCAACGTCTTGTTGTTTATGTATGCTAATCTTACCTGTCATAGCATCTTTACTGAATGTTTCAATAATGCCAGTTTGCGGATCTATATCTATCATTTATAACCCTTAAAATAGAGCGGTTTTTACACCGCATTCAATTTACTTTTTTTCTTCTTTAAATTTAGTTACACACTTGTTATCTTGTGCAAACTCTAACTCTTTGCCGCTCAATTCAACAACAGTACCTTTACGGTGCATCTTTGCGTCTTTTTCTAACGAGCGAAAACCTTTATCTATAGTGTACTTAGCCATGATATTTACCTTTATTTAATGGGCATCCTTGCCCTGTATTAATCCTATGAAGTTAATGCAGTAATGATACCGCTAGATTTTTCGTTACGTGCTTCAAGTGTATACTCAGAAAGTAATTGAACGCGATCTGAATCACCATTTTTAGCAAGTGGAGTTTCCATAAACTCAGTGATTGAAGCCATAGCCCACATTGATAAATCAAGAACAAGCATTGAAGTCTGAACCATGAAGCGATTAGGAACAACAGCAAGTGAACCGAAATCAGATACATAAATATCAATCGCAGTTGTTACCGTTTTGGCGTTACCATCAACAACACGTTGAGCAGCACCGGCAGCGCCACCATTAACGATACCAGACATAGCCTGTTTGATAGTTGAACCAACCATGATAGTGTCAGTCTCTCCGCCTTCATCCCAAATAGAGGCAAGAACACCTTGTAATTGAGCTTCAGTAAATGGACGGTTAGTACCTGGAGTGTTAACGTCCGTACCGTCACCAGTAGGAGCAACAGCACCCACGCCACCATCAAAGTTAGTAGCTAACCATGATTCAACACCGGCTAATTCACGAGCAACAGAAGTTGAACCTGAAACTTTAGCGTTGTTAGCTAGTAAAGCTGATTCCATATCACGTTTAAGCTCTTTAGCCATCTTCATAACTTGGTAATCCATTTCATCACCACGACCAGCGCTATCAATTTGACGCTGTGTACGTGTGACTTGTGGTACTTTGTCACTAATCTGTGTGATGTTGCCTAAACGGACTGTAGGAGTCGCGGCAGTAGTTGTCGCATCGTTACCTTCAATCACAGCATTAGACGGACTAGCAGTTGCTAAACTATCTGTTTGCCATTCGTGATTTGTTGCAGTTGCTTCACCATGTGAAATACCTGAAATAAAAGGTGTTTGTGTAGGTGAAATATCATAAATGATGTTCGATAAATCTTCGCGGTTACCAATCGCACCGTATGTACTGGTAGTATCAGCTGGAGTAGCCATAATATATTCTCTCTTTAGTTGTTAAGTTGTCGTTTAAGTTTGCGTAATTTGACGAATAATTGTGCGTCACCTGTTCTTTTAAGTTCAGCTTCAATCTTTTTAATTTCGTCATGTTGCCTATTGCCTGCTTGAGCTTTAGGCCGTGTACTTACCGGCGCTTTACGAACCCGCTTATCGATAGCTGCATTAGTTTTACCTAACGACTTAGCTCTTGCTGCTTCGATAACAGCTTGAGCAATTAAAGCATTTCCATTAACCGCGTCAACTTGCGATTGAGAAAACCCGTTATCAGCATAATAATTAGTCAAAGCATCCATATCTTTTGTATAAGCTTCTGTTGCTTTACCGTCATTAAGCCACTGTGGATTAGCTCTAACTAGCGTTGCTTGTTCTTCTTGTACATTAACAGTTGATTTAGGAGCGGCGTTTGATTTAGCTTCTTTTAAGAAGTCTTTACGCTTGCTCTGTTTTTCAAGATGTTTAATATACTGCTCTGGTTCGTACTCTCGCAATTCAGTAAGTGCTTCGCTAGATAGTTCATCTTCTGCGATCATTGCTTCTAATGTTAATAGTTGCTCTGAAAGTTTAGATTGCTTGCCGGTAAATCCTTCTTGTTCTGCTTCGAAGTCTTTGCGGCTATCTGCTAACTCTTGTGTTTTACGAGTATAATCAGCTTGTCGTAAATGACCTTGTTCCCACTCGTCAATGTCTTTAAGGTTTATTTCACGTCCTTTATATTCAACGTAAAGATCCTCATCCTCATTGTCAGTAGTCGCTTGTTCAATTTGCGTTTCTGCTGGCTCTTCAATCGTTGATGTAGCTTCTTCATTTGCTTGCGCTCCTGTTTCTACTACCTCTTCAATTGGTGCATCTTCCGACACATTAACAACCTCAGTATTTTCGGTTGGCGCTTCTGGTGAAGGCTCCGTAGTACCACGGCTTAATTTAATTCTTTCTATAATACTTTGTTCTGCTGTTTGCATTGTCAGTCCTTAAAGGTTGTTGACGTTTAAATTACATTCCTAAGTTTAATCTTTGCTCTTTCTACTAATGACAACTGAGCGTTTTTACCCTCTCTAATTGTCTTGGTGAACTTATCTAAAAACATATTTAATACTTGTGATTGATTCCATGCTGCTAATCTTTCTGCTTCATCTTCTAAGCCTGTGCTTTCAAACTTATTAAGTAAGTCACCACGTAAAGAGATAATAAACTCTTGGATAAGTGGATCATTAAGTAAAGCATCGGCGCGTTGAGCTTTTTGAATTGTGTTTTTAAGTTCTGATTCATTCATTAAGTTAGCGCTCCAGGTACATCAACATCGTTCTTAACCTCTATATCAGTTAATTTAACTGCTGTATTTGTTCTGAATTGATTAGCATCTTGATTAGTACTTACATCAAACTGTCTTGTTTTCTCTGCTAGCTCTGCTGATTTCTGCAATGAAGTGTCTTTAGCTACCATTAATTTGGCTTGCGCCTCAATAGTTTTACTTTCAGTAAATGCTTGTAACTGTCTAATCTGTTCAGCTTGTGCTTGCATAGCTTCTTGCATCTGCAGAACCATGCCATTTAATTCTTCGTTATCAGCTTTTAGTAATTCATCTGGTTCAGCAGGGTTATTAAATAGCTTCTCGCTACGACTAAAGCCTAAGCCATCAGTTAATGATGCAAGGTTATTATATATACCTTCTTCGTCAACGATTTTAGAGCCTGTAGCTTTTAGCTGCTGCTGTATTTGATATAAACCTTGTCTAGCTTCAATTAACTGCTCGTTGCTGCCAGCACCTAAGCCAACCTTAGATTCAATGAAGTGTTTATACTTCCATGATTTAGGGTTGACTGTTAAAGCTTTGCCTAATACTCTGAACTCTGTCTCGGTATCTTGAAACCTTGACACTAACCACGCTATACCTTCATATAGTTTACGAAAGCCTGTTTCGCCATAGTTACGTGCTATCAATTCAATCTTGGCTGAACCTTCATCTTGAACGCCTTGAAATCTAGTCGCTGTTTCTCGCATTATCTTATCAGCATCTAAGCCTTGATTAGCCACCATTGAGCCTGTCTTTTTAGCTAGTGATTGATCAACTGATTGTGTTACCTGTAGAATTTCATTACCAACATAAGGTACAACGATAGGAGCAAGCGCATCTCTTGGTAGTATTTGTGTGTCGTCCTCCATCCGTATAATACCGTTGTCACGAATAGTTAACAGGTCATCAAGATCAACGTCAGGATGAGCGACACTTCTTGGTTTTGCCGTTGCGCGTATGTTATCGTTTAACGCTCTCATTAAGAATGTTTTTTGGCGTTGTGTTTCGTAAGTAATCTCAGCACGACTTCGGCCAATAGCTTTATGAGGCATTAAGATAGCCGATAGTGAAGCATAAGGAACATGGTTAAATGATTCGTTAATTAATACCTTGTTACCCGATATCATTACATGCCTACGCTCTGCAATGCCATCACCATCAAAATCAATCTTAACGTATAAGTCAGATATTTGAACCTCTTGAGAAGCCCAATTATTGATAGTATTGTCAGCATCGGAACCACCTTGATCACGATCACGAACTGATTTTAAATTACCATTGCGGTTATCTTCATCACTAACACTAGCTAATTGATCGATTAAATCTCTATCAAACCCTTCTGCCAGTAATGAACCACGAGTTCTGTTGCCTCTATCACCAACTAATTCAGCATCATCTAAACTAGATGCGTTTTTGGTGATTAGGAATGTTTCAGGAGGTACGTTGATTATAACGACTTTCTTTTCTGTGCGAGTAACGCGAAATTTAATATCGAATGTGTTATCTAATTCATTTTCTTCTGAACGTTCAACAGCTTCGACTTTAACTTTATCAACCTTTGCACCTTTTAAGCTTTCAACGATAGCGCTTAATTCTGATTGATCAACGCCGGTATATTCTACTTCTTCAACTTCTTTCTGTTCGTCAATGAAGTATTTAACAACACCATTCTTTTGAATCTCTGCATCCTTCATCCAGTTATGTATAAGCATAAATGAATCAGGTTGATTGCGGATAATCCAGTTAACGTATTTAGTTTTCTCTTCTGCCTCTTGCACTTCTGCATCGTTGTCTGTATTAGCAACGAAAGAAACAACATCACCTGAACCTAAGAAGATTCTAGCTAATGAGGGCATATCAGACTCGACCACATCGGCTATATCTGTTGATACTACGCTTGATTGATCTGCTGGTGCTGCAAAGTCACCACTCTTAATGGCTAGATAGCCTTTTAGATACTTGGTATTTTCTGCTGAAAACTCACCGTTATAAATAGCTGCATCACTTTCCGCAGCAGATAACAATGAAACTAATTCATTCTCTGACATTTGAGCCATTAAAGTTACTCGGTGATTAATGAAGATTGCTTTGATGTATTTTATCATTATTTAACGGCAATTCATAATGCGCTTTACTATGGTGTCAAATAGTATTAGTATAGTGTCAGATGATATCAAATACAGGGGTTTATATGAATGACACGACACGAAGAATAAAAGCTAAGGGTTACAATCTAACTGAGTTCTTAAAAAAGATAGGTATTAGCCTTAGTACTTACCGCAGATATGAGAAAGCTGACAACTATCTTACCGATATGCTTAATAGGCTTATAAATGAATTAGAGGTTAAATAAAATGAATGATTATATGGTTGAGTGTAAAGCTAACTGTTGCTACAAGATTTACAAGAGAAAGAGATTTTTATTTATTCCATACTGGTCTTTTATGTGTGATGAGGTCACCTTTGATAGCGCGAAAACCTTGATTGATAACTTAAGGCTAATTAACAATGACAACTAAACATCAATCATATGAATACGCTGTTTATGACAGTAATAGTAACTATGAGTTAATAATAGCGCATAACTACGAAGTTGTTGAAGGGTATGTTAATTTCAATAATCATAACTTTGGTTTTGTGGCGTCATTTTACAAGCCTGTATCCGTAAACATTAGAGGTGAGCATGAAGATACTACTTAACTTCAAATGCAAGTGCGGCATAACCTATACTGATAAATGGATAGAAAGCAGCACTAAGGAAATAGATTGCGAGTGTGGCAGTAAGGCAGTTAAACAATTGTCTGCGCCTCGCTCGTTTGGTAATACTACGGGCAAGAGTCCGTCAATGAGGTATTAAATGGATAACTTAAAAGAATACGAGTTAAAGCTAATTTTACAGTTAACATTAGAATTAGTAGTGTTAAAGCAAAAAGAGTGTAGGCATTTATCTGTAGAAGAAGCTGCACCTGAGATTTTAAATAACTTAATGGAGGTTATGCACAATCATAGGGCGATACTTTAAACGATATTAGTCTTAGCATAGTTTAACTTCTTTTTCTTCTTGTCCTGTCGTACTGGTTCAGCAAATGTCAGTGCGGCAGCGTCACCATAATCAGGACTAAAGCCATACTCTTTTTTGATCCTATCCTTTGACCATAATACTTTCCTATCCTTATTATCCCAACTGTACGGACTAGCACATAAATCGGCTTGCATCTCATCATCGTCAGGTATTTGTACCGGTAATGTTTCATCAACTAACCAGCTAGCTAACTCTTGCCATATCTCATTTCGTTTATTAGTGTACTTATCAGGATTTAAAGGAGTTGACCCAAAGTGTACCGACTTAACGCGCCCTTTGTAGCCTAGTTCGTGAAGCCTATCAACTAAATCAGCGCCGGCCCCATAATCAATAAACATCATATCAGGCACTTTTTTAGCTTGCTTACATTCTGCATCGAGTATCTTTTTACAGATAGCCACATTCTTACCAAGTGAATTACATTGCTCTCCGATATAAGCCTCCATGCCGTACATCTTACGACCTTGGCGTTTAACTATGGCAAACCTATCACCACCACGTGAAGGATCAACACCGACAACATAAGCACCGTTGCCGTTTACTTGCTCTTTACGCGAGGTCATGCAATGGTCAGCAGTTATTAATCCAGCACCACCTGACACTTGAAAAGCTTCTGCGGCATTCATTGGATATTCTTGTTTAAATGCCCTGTTACCGTCAACGCCATCCGTTGTTAGTTCAGACACTTTCATTCTTCGCCAGAATAATTGCTCATCATCTAACTTATAAGCTACTTTTATTTTATCTTCTTCATCCGTGCTTTTAAAATCTTCTGGTAGTTTCTTTCTGTATTCTGACTGCCAAAACCACGGCACAAAGATAGCTTGAAACTCTGATAACCCTTTCTCTGCTAGCTTCCATTGTTCGTGAAAGAAGTTACCAACGCCATTAGCTGTGCTTTCCCATATCACCTCTGTGCCTGGTGCGTCTGGTACTGCTTGCATAATACCTTTTGTGTGTTCGCTGGCATTCATCCAGAAAGCAACCTCTGAACCATGAAAGTATTGGATAGTTTGACCACGACCAACAGCCTTATTCCCTGCTGTGCCTATCTTATAGCCTGAGTCTAATAGTTCAAAGTGAAGTTCTTTAGCGTTAGCCTTGCTTGTTACCGGCTTAACTTGTGGAGGAAGATTATTGTAGAACCTATCAGTCATTTCAAATAAAGCGTTAGTTGACTCACCATCATGTGTAAGTATAAATGCTCGGACACCTTTATTGTGTGTAGTCTTTTGAATGAATCGACCACCAACTTGAGTAGATACGCCCTGTTGACGACCTTTAAGTATGATAGCTCTAACCTTTCCAGTTTCTTCTATCTGCTTTTCTAGTCGCATATGGATATACTGTTGAGCATCATTCAATACAAACGTTTGAAGCCCTTCATGCTTAGTTCTAATCTTTAAGCAGTTACGGGCGTAGAATTCAAAGTCGTCTTTTAGTCGTTGGCGTTTATCAATCAAGAGTGTCTAACCATTGTTCGTGTGACATTTCAACATTAGTTTGTGCAACCTCTGATTTATCTTTCCAATCAAAGTTGTTTTTAAGGTTGAATATAAGGCCTGTTACGTTGTTTCCATAGAGCTTTTTCTCTAAGTGAGATTCGATTCTAGCCCTAGCCTTTCTTATAGTGGGGAAATACTCTTCTTTATTTGAGTAGTTTGTGATTGTTTTCCTGTCTACATCTAAGAACAAAGCCAAGCCTGACATGGTAGGGGCGTATATCTTTTCCTCCTGCCCTTCCTTAAAGTTTATGATGTGAGCATCGTCACTCGTAAAAAATGCTTCTACCTTATCCTCTAGCTCTTCGACTGTTTTAAAAGCTAATGGCTTGCCTACTGGGTTTTTCATTTGTCAGTCCTCCTAAAAGGTTATTGACCTGTCATTTTATTGACGGTTACTTTTTACGTTTATGTGTTTTGGTTCGTTGACCACGTGTTGGTTTCTTATGTGTCATTACAATTCCTAAGCAAGTGTAAATGTACTTGTAGTGAAATCAATAGTTAAAGTCTCGCCATCAGCCAATGTTAAATCACTACCGAAGTCATAGAAACATAGTAATGGATCTGCTGGACTTGTTGGTGTGTTGTCATAGATAGTTATATATCTAAATGCTGCCACTGGACCACCCGATGCTGTTAAGACTAAATCACTGAACAACTGTGTAAACGTTCCTGATGTTTGTCCTGAGCTAGAAGTAGTTAGATTGCGAGCGCTTAAGTTAGTATAAGAAATCTCTGTTAGGTTAGCTAACACTGTATTAGTAGCTAATGGAGTCCCTACAGTTAGAGCCACAGTAAACTGATCTGTTGCGCAGTTATAAACACCGTTTGCGAAATCTTCTACAGTTTGATTAAATTTCTGATAAGTTGCCATTATTTATCCGTCCAAATAGTTATTGTTTGAGCTTGGTTTGTCCATGTAGTCGAAACCGCTGGTTTATCTGTCCATATTTGACCAGGTAGTATTACTTGTATGTTTGTACCTGAATATGTATAAGTTCCTGATGAAGCTATTATAACACGATCCCGATTAAAATTAATATCAGTGCCGGTATAAGTATAAACTCCACTCTCAGCAGTTAATATAAATGCCCCTGCTGGTGTAAATGTTAGTACTGCATCTGTGCCGTTATAAGTATAAACACCTGAACTAGCACTTAAGTTAAGTCCTCTTAATAAGTCTGCACTTGTGCCTGCATATGAGTAATTGCCGCTATTGGCTTGTAATACTCTAGACGTTA
>JALJPA010000190.1 GCA_022969215.1 Colwellia sp.
ATAGCAAAAGGTGATGGTGAACTCGTTTGGCATAAACATGATAATGAAGATGAATTGTTTATTGTTTTTAAAGGCCAACTGACCTTACAGTTAAGATCTGGCGATGTCATTCTCAACCCCGGCGAAATGTATGTTGTGCCCAAAGGAGTGGAACATTGTCCAAAAGCGCTACCCGACACTCACTTCTTAATGGTAGAGCCGGCAAGTACAGCTCATACTGGCGAAACGGTCAGTGACATGACAGTTGCCTCATCAGAGCAAGAGTGGCTTTAAAATATGTAGTCATCTCGAGGTAATGCTATTAGCCATAAGCAACTGACTAGCCATAGAAATCAGCTCTTTTCCTTTATAGCATCCACTTGCTTTTGTTTGATGACTCTTTTATCAACTTGCACCATTTTTATGGTTTGTTCGACCATAGGGTCAGGGCTGAACATCTGCACAAACACACCAAAGGCAAAAGCGATGCCTTTACGTTTTTTGGCTAGCTTTAATAACCAACAGGCAGTAATCGCCAATACAACAAAAAGTAGCCACGGGGCCAGCATCAAATAAAATAAATCTTCCATAGGATTTTCCTAAAATAAACAGTAGCTGCTGCTATTACCAAAAAAATATGGCGCTAGCGTAAAGTTAAATTAAGAAAAATTTTGCTGGGATTGTAACTTTGCCTGATAACAAGACTTTTGAGTATACAAAGCGTTTTGCCTGCCTTGGATATAAGTGTGAGTGATGAGCTGTTCTTGATAGGCCAAGCGAGCAAGTGTTTGTACATTGACGTGGGCAATATCGATATCAGCTGCAAACATTGCAGCGAGAAAAAGTGCGCTAACTTGGCTGTAGTTATGCTCTTGTTGTAATAATGTCTGTAGACTCAAATGAAGGTTTGACTGAACACTTTGCTGAAAAGCGAAGTCATTAAGCACTGTGCTGGCGTTGTACTGCTCTGTAAGGTCAACACTATCTGTGACCGCATGGTAGTTGCTTGCTAATACCGAAGATAAAGGTAATGCCAGTGCCGAATGTACAGATAGGGAAGCGCTAAGTAGCAGTATAAACTTTATCAAAAACTGTATCAAAACGTTTTGCATTGCTCCCTCCCTTATCTTTTTCAATCTATACGTCACTTAAAGTAAATGACGTCCTTAGCTAGTTAATATGGTCATTAGGTTTTTTTTCAAGAGCGACAGTAAAAAATGTGTTGGGATTAATTTAAAATTTGTGCAATTTACTTAGGGGCTGTTGATCTTTCGAGATTACTTTTACAGCAACTTGTTTGGTATTTAGACAAGGCAGAGTATGTGATGTGTAGCTGGCTACTCGAACATACGATAACGTAGTATAAATTTCAAACAAGTGCTGCCCTTTAGGGTTCATTTAAAACAAATTTACTCATTGTTACTCGCTTTTTTAATAGAATGACTATGATACAAAGCTCGCGCCGCGATTAAATTCGTTTTAAATTGAATAAATTTTAACCCTGAAAGATCAACAGCCCCTATTTGTTATAAGTAATGCCGCGAATATTCTTCCTCACAAAAATAAAAACCCGACACAAGGTCGGGTAGTTAGTATTTACATAATGGTTAAGTTTTTACTTATTCAACAATATCCATTTCTTCAATTAAGTTAGTGGCGCCATCTACGTGCTCCATAACCCAAAGCATGTAACGCACATCAACGTGAATCGAGCGATTTAACTTAGTATCGTAATCCCAATCACCAATAATGCTTTCATAAACACCATCAAACACTAAACCAACAAATTCAGCTTTGTCGTTTAATGTAGGTGAACCTGAGTTACCACCGGTAATATCTAGGGTGCCTAAGTAGTTAACTGGTACTGAGCCAAGGGCTTTTTTCGCGTACTCGCCGTATTGTTTGTTCTTGATTAAATCTAATTGCTTCTGTGGTGCATCAAATGGTGCAACACCAGTATCTTTAGCAACGATACCTTCAAGGGTGGTATATGGCGTAGCCGTTAAACCATCTTGCGGAGAGTAACCTTTAACATTACCGTAAGTAATACGTAAAGTGCTGTTCGCATCGGCATATACTGGCAAGTTGTTATCGTTAAAGTAAGCAATTAACGCTTCCATGTACTTAGGACGGAAAGCTTGAATATTACCCGCTAATTCTTTTGACTGATCTTCAATAGCTTTACGCTCTTTAAAGCTAGTTACCGCTAATTGAATAAACGGGTCTTTGCTGTTGTTAAAGTCGCTAACCGATTTATTCATCAAGGCTAAACGTTGCTCTTGTGAGTTAAGTTTGGTGCTTTTGTACATTATCCTTAATTGCTTACGTAGCTTCTTCTCATTGAAGTTTTTAGCTGTGCTGTTAGTTAAGCCGAAGAATTGATCAAATGATTTAAGACGTTCAGCTTTAGGTAGCGCAACATAGTGCGTAATCATGGCAACTAAGATTTCTTTATCAATTTTCTCATCAAAACGACGATCAACAGACTTCATGCCTTGTTCAAAACGGGCAATATCACGTTCTTGATAACCACGTTCACGTTCAAGATTAGGTTTTTGTTGCTCAATAGCTAAACGGTGTAAGCTTTTAGCTGTACTTAACATTTTGCTGTAACGCATATAACCAAGAATCAAGTCACGTGCTTGTTGTTTGTCATCTCGCTTAATAAGCTTATTTAAGCCTGATAAGGTATCACCATATTGTGCTTTACGCTCTGAACTGCTTTTTAGCCACTTAGCTAAGTTAGTCTCAAGCTCTTGTTTACGTTGTAAAAAAGTACCTTTATTATAGCTGTGGATCATTGAACCATAGTTTTTAGCGTAATTTGCTAAGCCTGCTAAAGTACTTTCGTACTTAATACGTGCTTCACTGCCAACTTCGGAGTGAGTATGAATTAAGTCAATAATCTCTTCGCGATAAGCTTTAGCGTGTGGGTAAGTCCAAGAAAAAGTATTTTCAACTTCATAAGCTGTACGGTAACGGTTAGTACGGCCTGGGTAGCCAAGTACCATGATGTAATCACCGTCATCAACACTGCTTTTGTTTACTTTTAAGTGATGTTTAGGTTTATAAGGTACGTTGTCTTTGCTGAAATCAGCAGGTTGACCATCTTTACCAACATAAGCACGGTAAAAACCGTAATCACCGGTGTGACGTGGCCACATCCAGTTATCGATATCGCCGCCATATTTACCAATACTGCTAGCTGGAGCATGTACTAAACGTACATCACGAATAGTTAGCTGTTTAAATAAGTAATATTCTAAACCGCCGTGGAAGTTAACCACGCTACAGCGGTATCTATCATCATTTTCACATTCGGCGACTAATTTTTTTGAATTTGTGTCAACTGCTTTATAACGGTCACTACCTGACATTTTGCTCGAAACACCTGATTTTACCAGTTTAGTTACTTCGGTAATTTCTTCGGTTACATAAATGCGACTACCTGGTGTTGCTGGTAATTCTTCAGCGAAATTTTTAGCTAAAAAACCATTTTTAAGTAAGTTGTTTTCTGCGGTAGAGTTGTATTGTACTGAGCCGTAAACACAGTGATGGTTAGTTGCCACCAAGCCTTGGTCAGAAACAAATGATGCAGTACAACCACCAAGACTAACAATAGCACCCATAGGGAAGCCGGTTAGTTCGGTTAAGTCATTGGGGTTTAATTTTAAACCGGCTTTAGTTAATTCTTTGGCGATTGTTGGTAATTGGTTTGGTTGCCACATGCCTTCATCGGCTAATGCTGTTGTGCTGCTAAGCGCTAGTACTGGCAAAATTACTTTTAAGGTAAGTAATTGTTTAAGTTTTTTCATAATATCCCTAACAAAAATTTCTTAGTTATTTCTTAATTATTTAATCGTTAATAGCTCGCGAATGGCGAAGTTACTATTTGTTAACACTTGCGGATTTTGCGCTAGTAAAGGGTTAGAGTCAAAAAAACACTAAAAATAATGGTTAAAATCGTGTAAATGGCTGTTATCACCACAAAGCTAGTTTGTTAATACTGCGCGTTATATGAAAAACACGTTACTTATGTTTAAAAAATGTAACAAAGTGTAGACATAATCTTAATCATAGTTATAATGCGAACCATTATCATTTGTAATTTAACTTTTAGGGATTAGGGTAGACATGAAATTCAGTTCTTTTTCAAAAATATCAGCAGCATTAATCGTTGCTTTAAGCTTAACGGCATGTGTCGAAGATGGCGATAACGGTACTTCAGGTGTTGCAGGCACAGATGGTATCGCCGGTAAAAGCGGTGTAAGTACTTTTGTTACCCGTGACGATGTTATTAAAACTAACGCTAATATTGCTTATGCAGCTTATTCTGATGCACTAATTAGTGCATCAGAGCTTAAAGTTGTTCTTGAGTCATTTGTTGCAGCGCCAACAACGGCTAATTTTGCTTTAGCAAAACAAGCTTGGTTAGCTTCACGCGAACCATACGGACAAACTGAAGTTTACCGTTTTCGCCAAGGTCCTATCGATGAATTAAAAGCAGATGGCACGCTAGGTAAAGATGATGCAGGTGAAGGCCCTGAAGGTTTAATTAATGCATGGCCACTAGGTGAAGCAATTATTGATTATGTTGAGCCTGTCGATGGTTTATCTGGTCCTGAAAGCCCAGCCAATGCAATTACTGATAACATTATTGCTAACACTACTGATTATCCAACCATTAATGCCACGACTTTAGAAAACCTTTTCGAACATGGTGAAGATGGCCGTAACGTAACTACCGGTTACCACGCTATTGAGTTTTTATTATGGGGTCAGGATTTAAACAAAGATTTATCGGGTGCTGGTACACGTGATAATTCGGCTGGTCAACGTCCGGTAACAGATTATTCAAATACAGTTAACGCTTGTACTTCAGGTACGGTTGCTACAACGGATAATATTTGTGTTCGTCGTGGTCAATACCTAGTGACTACTGCTGAATTACTTATTAAAGAATTGAAAGCAGTAACAGAGCAATGGGAACCCGTTTCTGGTGCACATTATAAAAACTTCGTTGCTGGTGGTGATGTTTCTTTAGCAAAAATTCTTGAAGGCATGGGTCGTTTAAGTTTTGGTGAATTAGCCGGCGAACGTATCAATATTGCCTTAATTGAAAACTCTCAAGAAGATGAACATTCTTGTTTTAGTGATAACACTCACAGAGATATTTTCTTAAATGCCAAAGGTGTACAAAACAGCTTTAACGCTAAATATGTTCGCATTGACGGTGAAGTGATTGAAGGTGCTTCAATTTATGACTTACTAGTGGTTGAGGATCAGCATGAATTAGCTAACAAATTACGTGGTGCGTTAGAAGCAACTATGGCTGCTGCAGCGGTAATTGATACTAAAGCTAAAACAGGTACGCCATTTGATATGTTAATTCAAGAAGGCATTACCCAACCAAATATTAAAGCTGTCATTGACGCATTAGTTGCACAAACTGATGATATTGAAGCGGTAATTGTGGCACTTGGTGTAACAACAAATGACCTTAGAGATGATACAGACCAAGATATCTAAAGCTTAATTGATTTAGCAAATATTTTGTTTGTAGGTAATGGGCTCTTATTGAGCCCATTACCATATACAAAGATATCACCATCCACATAAGTGAGTATTCATTTATGTGGATTAATTCGTTTAAAGCCAAGCATGTATAAATTGAGAGCACAATAATGCATAAAAGCGCAGTCGTTATTTTCCTAGGTTTCTTTTTACTCAGTACAGTTTTATCAGGTTGTGGAGGCTCTGATACGGTAGAAACAGTCACGCCAGAACCTGAACCACCAACGCCAGAGCCAGTACTTGATCACAGTGGTTTAACACCTATAAGTATCGATGTAATAGATAAGTTGGAATATTTATCAGGTGGTGATGCCACCGTATTTGTCAGTAATGAGAATGCCTTTAGCAGAAAACCAGCATTGATTATTGATGACTTTCAATTAGACGGATTTTTTACTCAAGGTGATCACCTCTTTCGTACCCCTGATGATGACATTGGGCCAATTTTAAGTACTGGTAGTTGCCAAGGTTGTCATTTAAATGATGGTCGTGGCGTAGTGCCCGGTACACCTACTACACCAATGAGCAGTATGTTGGTTAAATTAGCCAATGGCAAAGGTGAAGCTGATCCAATGTATGGTGACCAAATTCAACCTTTCTCCATTCATGGTTTTATGGATGGTAATGCTTTGAGCGCAGGTTTTTCTAAACATGATGGTTCAGTGAGTGGTGTCCAGCTTTATGGTGAAGCATTTCCCTTTATCGTTTTTGAAACTATCACTGGTTCATATCCAGATGGTAGTGCTTATGCATTACGTAACCCCGTTTATAAAGTGCGTGATTTAAGTTACGGCGCTTTTATGGAAGATATACGTTTTTCTGCGCGAGTGGCACCACAAGCATTTGGCGTTGGCTTACTGGATGCTATTCCACAAGACAATTTACTTGCACTGGTTGATGAAGATGATGCTAACGGTGACGGTATTTCTGGTCGCGCTTCCATGGTGACAAATGTTTTTACCGGTGAAAAGGTCATTGGCCGTTTTGCCTACAAAGCGCAAAACCCGACAGTTTTACAACAAGTCGCCGGTGCTTATAACGGTGATATGGGTGTATCTACTAGTATCATTTCTAGTGAACCGTGTTTAGACACACAACTTGCTTGTCTGCTTGCCGCCGAACAAGAAAATAAAACCGGTGATGTGGTTGATTTGGGTGATCATTCACTTGCCTTAGTTGAATTTTATAACCGTGTTTTAGCCGTTCCTGCCCGCCGTGGTTATGATAAAGATAGCGATATTTGGACTGAGGAAGTGACTGCGGGCCGCAAATTGTTTTTTACAGCTAATTGCTCGGGTTGTCATACGCCACGTCATGTTACTGGTGATGCTAAAGGCAGCGAATTAGGTGAGTTAAGCTTAGGTGGTTTAACCGCGAATACTGACACTCAGCATGCTGAATCTATTGCGGTATTGTCAAATCAGACCATTTACCCTTATACCGATTTATTACTGCATGACATGGGTGGCTCATGTGTAGTGACTCGAGAGACAACTGATGGTTTATCTTGTTCAATGGGCGCGGAGTGTTTATATGTGCAGCGCTGTGATGGCTTAGCAGATGGCGTTATTCAAGGTGATGCCAGCGGTACTGAATGGAAAACGCCAGCGTTATGGGGCTTAGGCTTGGTTCAAACTGTCAACCAAGATTCAAGTTTTTTACATGATGGTCGTGCGCGCACCATTGAAGAAGCGGTTTTATGGCATGACGGTGAAGCTAAAAATTCTAAAGAAGTCTTTATGAATTACAGCAAAGTTGAGCGTGAACAGCTACTTGCTTTCCTTAAATCCTTATAAAAAGTGGCGTTGTAGTTTAATGCAATTAATAACAAAATCTCTATTTATCACCGGGCTGGTAGTTACTCTATCTGCCTGTGATAAGCCGGACACAGCTACAGTAAATAAAGCGCAAGTACCTGTATTTGAGCAAAGTGAAATAAAAACCGCTGGTGGTATTACTCATAAACGTTTGTATGCCAGTTACCTCTATCCGGGCGAAAAGCTTAGTAGTAAACAACAACTCGAATTTTGGACCGGCTTTTCTTTTTTTCGTGACCCTTGGGTGGCGGCACCTAGTGCCACCGGTAATCGTGATGGCTTAGGGCCGCTATTTAATACTCGCTCTTGTATTGCCTGTCATACCGCGGGTTCACGCGCAAAAATTGATGAAATAGGTCATATTTTACCTTTATCTTTAGTGGTGCGTTTAGGCAGTAAGGATGCAAATATAACCAGTGTTGATCCTATCTATGGCGGTCAAATTCAGCCAAGGGCAATCAGCTACCGTTTAACTGATGCTGCGATGATAAAAAAATCGCCTTACACGGACAACGTTGGCGAAGCTTGGTTAGATAAAAGCTATGACAAAATATCAGGCAGTTTTGCCGATGGTGAGCTTTATCAGTTATTTAAACCGAGTTATCAACTAACAAAGTTAGCTTATGGCGAACTTGCACCGCATATTGGTTTGTCGGTTAGGCTTGCGCCCAATATTTTTGGTATGGGTTTACTCAATGCCATCAAAACGGCTGATTTACTTAGCCAAGAAGATATCAATGATAGTGATGGTAATGGTATCTCGGCAAAGTATAACCGTGTGCCTAATGTCATAACTGGCGCTACGGAAGTAGGGCGCTTTGGCTTTAAAGCTAAACAACCTAATTTACATCAGCAAGTCGCCGCCGCCTTTCGTGATGATATTGGTATTACTAATACTAGCTTCCCCGATGAAAGCTGTACTAATACGCAAATGGCTTGTAACTATGCTGCTGAGTATGGCGGCCATAGTTTGGCCGATTTAGAAATACCAGATAATCGCCTCGACTTTACCGTCACTTTTAATGAATTACTCGGTGTGCCTCCTGCTAGAAATCTAAAAAGTAAAACCGTGCAAGCAGGTAGAACACTATTCTATCAACTGCAATGCCAGCAATGTCACACACCAAGTTATGTCACCGATGAAAACTATCCCGTGAAGGAGCTAGCCAAACAAACCATTTGGCCTTACACCGATTTAGCCTTACATGACATGGGGGACGGCTTAGCTGATGGTGTTTATGAATTTAACGCCAATGGTCGAGAGTGGCGTACCGCGCCTTTGTGGGGAATTGGCTTACAGAAATATAAAACCGGGCAGCAACGTTTTTTACACGATGGTAGAGCGCGCACGATCAGCGAAGCTATTTTATGGCATGGCGGAGAAGCAGAACCTGCCAAACAGGCCTATCTAGTATTAACCAAACAACAACGAGATGCCTTAGTTAAGTTTGTTAAGGCAATCTAGGACAATTCAATGGAAGTTAACCAGACAATGATAAAAACTAACATGAAATTTTTAACTAAAACACCAACGCGAGTACTCACTAGCTTGTTCTTTGCTGCTGCTTTAACAGCTTGTGGCGGCAGCTCTGAAACAATAATAGACCCTATTGATCCAGAGCCGACAACACCAGGGACCACTATCGAAGATGAGTTTGGCTTGTGGCTAAATGATTTAGCCAATAATCATGTTTTGCCAAGTTATCAAAACTTGCAAGCTAGCTCAGCTGCACTTAGCAGCCAAACTACTGAATTTTGTGCAAAAGCAAGCAATAACAATGACGAGCTAGAAGTACTACAGCAATCATGGCGTGCAGTGGTAGCAAGTTGGCAAACCATTGCCTGGTTAAAAGTAGGCCCGATTGTGAATGATAATCGCATTTTTAGACTGCATTACTGGCCAGATAGTAAAGACAATGTCGGCCGCGGTGTGACTAACTTACTTGCTAGCAGTGAAGATGTTAACGAAGCCTTTATTGCCAAGCAAAGTGTTGGCAGTCAAGGTTTACCAGCGCTCGAGCGATTGTTATT
>JALJPA010000191.1 GCA_022969215.1 Colwellia sp.
TGGATCTGTGGTGGGTGTATGGTCCCAACATTCCTTATTAGCACTGTCATGATAAGTAGAGGTACATTGTAGCCATTCGTACCATTCATTACTGTTTTGATTAGAAAAATTTTGTATATAGCTATTATAAGCCGAATAATTACCACTTCTAAAGTAAGATAAAATTGTCGCCAAGGCTTCAGGATGACGTTCGAAAATAAAGGCAACACCGAGATACCCCCAGTTGTATATACGACCCGTGTCATGTTCATAAGTAGTATTGACTACATCAGCAAGAGAGTAACTTGCTTGTCCCGCCAGCTCGCGGGCATAGTCATAAGGCCAATCAACCCAAGCAACATATTCAGCTGAGCCTTCTAACCAAAAAACAACATTATTTGAGCTTTCCATATACGTGGCAAAATTGCCATCCATGTTGTACCTGCCGTCAAGGTAGTGATTAAACTCATGGGATAAGTTCATTATCCACCAACTACTACCATCATCAGTAATATAGGTGACATAACTGGCTTGGTTACCGGGAACACTTGGATCACCTTCTAAATACATACCGCCATTATTGGTGTCGATACCAAATATTTGCGCTGCATTGTATTGATAAGAGGCGTAATCTTTAAAGGCGTTAATTTGCACAGTGCTGTTGTTGTCACCCGTTAAAGGCTGTTTTGCCGTTTTCATTAATCGGTGGTAACGCTCTTCTTCAGAAACTAACTCGTCGCAGACCGCTTGTAAGTTTTGAGCAGTAATATATGACTCGGAACGAATTGATATGTTTGCACCACAGTTGTAGTTATAACGCAGTATATTTTCACCGGCATTATAAGCTGTTGCAGATTGAGCTACCGGACTACTTTGTGAAAGTGCATGGCTATGTGAACCGGGTTTACTTAAGTTAATAATACTATCTGCCGTTGGTGGGCTATTAACGGTTGCGGCATTGGCTTCCATGGTCATCATAGTTATCGACATGGCTATTGAAGCCAGTGTCGTTTTATAGCAAGCAGCATGGTTGCTTTTGTTTTTTATCCTACTATTTATCATTTTGATATCCTCATATTGTTTTTTTTAGCAAAGATTAATCACTTTCACTGTTAGCTCATCAATTCAGCTAAGTTCAATTCTGTACGATTTCAGTTCAATACTGTTCGGTACAACTCAATTTCGTTAATCAAACTCAATTCAGTACAACTCACTACAGCATTTATAACTGTCCAGATAACCACTTTCCTTAAAGTTTTAATGTACTCATTTGGTTAATAATAATTGCCTACAGAGCACTACAAAATGAGTCAAATAGTTACCGGACATCACCAATGTATACAATATACTTAAAATTTCAAGGCTATTTTTTATGCAATAGTGATTTTTTAATCTTCTCATAATCGACGATTATTTTCTTTATTAATCAATCGCTTGTTGTTTTGTGTTGTCAGGGTTTTTTCATTGGTAACACCCAAATTGATATTGGTGACACTTTTGCTACGGCTAATGACATAGGTACTAGGTAAAAAAAAATATTTTGTTATTAATAAAAATAGAAATACGTAACTAAATATATAAAACACCGTTAATTGGCAGCTTATTTTTGTGGTATTCCTTGCCGCATAGCGAGAGATCAGGACAAAGATTCCAGCCAAATAATCTGTTTTTATCTACTAGGAGTAAAAAATGGCTGCAATTGCAGGAGAAGGTAAGATAGAAAATTGGTCATCAAGGCTAACTTTTCTTATGGCCTCTATTGGTTTTTCTGTTGGGCTAGGCAATATCTGGCGCTTTCCCTATGTAACAGGTGAAAATGGCGGCGCAGCGTTTGTCTTGGTTTATCTTGCCTGCGCACTGTGTATTGGTGTGCCACTCGTTATGTCAGAGTGGGCCATTGGTCGCCGTGCAAAAAATGCTGCCTCTGCTGCGGGCAGTTTTAAAGAAGTGGCCCAGCAAAATAATTTATCTCCTCGTTGGTCTGGGGTAGGTGGTATGGCGATTGTTGCTGTGTTTATGATGATGCTTACTTACACAGTGATCACAGGTTGGACCTTAGACTATTTTACTATGGCGGTAGTCGGAGAATTTAAGGGCATTAATGCTGAGCAATCGAAAGTTGTTTTTAATGAGCTGATGTCTGATCCAATGCGGTTACTGTTTTGGCATTCGTTAGTCATTGTTATCATCATGTTAGTTAATGCTAGAGGCTTGAAAGGTGGCATTGAAAAAGCGGTAAGTATTTTGATGCCATCATTATTTGTTTGTTTAATTATCATGGTTATTTATGCCGCTTTAGTCGGAGATTTTTCCGCAGCAGTGGACTTTTTATTAACCCCCGATTTTTCTCAAATAACAGGGGAAACCTTTTTACTGGCACTAGGACAGGCTTTTTTCTCCATTGGTATTGCGATGGCGGTAATGGTGACCTATGGCTCTTACTTACCTAAGGAAGCTTCAATTGCTCAAAACGCTTTTATTGTGGTGTTTGCTGACACCTTGGTTGCCATGTTGGCTGGTTTTGCTATTTTTCCTTTGGTCTTTGCCCATGGCTTAACGCCTGATGCTGGCGCAGGACTCGTTTTTCAAGTGCTACCCATTGCTCTGGGAGATTTACCCGGCGGGCAGTTATTTACTGCAATCTTCTTTTATTGCTTATCGCCGCAGCCTTTACTTCATGTATTGGCAACTTTGAACCCATCATCGCTTGGGTAGCAGAAAAGTTTTCTTTCAGCCGAAAAAAGGCCACCTTTGTTAGCGGATTAGTTATGTGGCTTTTGGGTATCAGCTCTGTGTTGTCATTGAACCTAATCAAAGAGTTTCAACCATTCGGTTTTATATCGTTGCTTGAAGGTAAGACTATTTTTGAAAGTCTTGATTATATCTCTGCCAGTATTTTATTACCTATTGGCGGCTTTTTAACGGCAATTTTTGTTGGCTGGCGCATTCCTGCCAAAGAAATGCAAGCCGAGTTAGGGCTAAAAAAATCAGCCTTTCTGGCCTGGCAAGTGCTAATCCGTTATTTGGTACCTGTTGCTATTGCCATAGTGTTTATCTCGGGCGTAACCGCTTAATAGTCAGTTGAGCAATGTACATCAATTATTGTAAAGGCTGGCCAGTTATCTTTGGTTGGGATAGTTGTTACTTCAACAATTACCTCAGCCAAAGGTGACAGGCCACTCGTTCCACTTATTAGAGTTATTTAATTATGAAGCTAGCCCAATTTTTACTATTTATATTTTTTTATCTTCCCAGCATTGCCAGTTATGCCAATTTTACTGAACTCACCATTGTCAGTTCAAAGGGTAAGCAAGCTATTGAAGGCGCCATTGTTTATGATAAAAAATCTCGTGTCGCTTATCGAACGGATCTTAAGGGGAAAGTTTTATTAGACTTAGACTTAGACTTAGACTTAGATTCAGGTTCAAACTCAAACATCGTGCAGGTGCAAATAAAAGCTAAATACCACACGCCACAGCTGCTCAGCCTTGCCGAGCTAAACGGCAATACTATTGTTATGCAACATGATGAAAAACTTCTGGTGGCAGAACAAAAACTCAGTTACCCCAAAACGAATAAGCTTTGGGGAAATTACAGTGAATATCGGGCGAATAATGATTTGCTCAGTTACGACTTATCAATCAAGGTCGATCCTGAGAAAAAATATATTTCAGGTAATAATAAAATACGTTTTAAAATGCTTAAAGCAGACAATATGATTCAGCTTGATCTGTACCAAAATCTTGATATAGATAAGGTTCTTTATCATGGTAAGCCGCTTAAGTATGAACGAGAGGTAAATACGGTTTATATCTCTTTTCCAAATAAACTAGAAAAAGACGCCATAGAAGAAATAGATTTCCATTATTCGGGTTATCCAAAAGCAACGGGACGTTTTGGCTGCTTTACCTTTAAAAAAGACTCTCTAGGAAAACACTGGATAAACACTGCCTGTCAAGGTACTGGCTCTATGGTTTGGTGGCCAAATAAAGATCAACAACCTGATGAAGTGGAAAACATGATAATGCGGGTGTCGGTACCCTCTGATTTGAAAAATATTTCTAATGGACGCTTAATAGAAACCAATATTTTAGCTAATGGGTATACCGAATATGTATGGCAAACACTTAACCCAATCAATAACTATAGTGTTTCTTTAAACATTGGTAATTATGTACATTTTGGTGAGACACTTGGGAAATTAACACTCGATTATTATGTCTTAGAGCAAGATTTAGATAAAGCTAAACGGCAGTTTAAACAAGCCAAACCTATGATGGTTTCGTACCAAAAATATTTTGGCGAATATCCATTTATTGAAGACGGTTATAAACTTATTCAAGCCCCGTATACTGGCATGGAGCATCAAAGTGCGGTGACTTACGGCAATGGTTTTAAAAATGGTTATAACCGCGGAGTTGACGTTAGTGCAGATTGGACCGGTGTTGGTATCTCGTTAAAATTTGATTTTATTATTATTCATGAAACAGGTCATGAGTGGTTTGGTAATAGCTTAACCAGTTATGATTTCTCTGATTCATGGATTCACGAAGGCTGGTGTACCTATGCAGAAGCTGTTTATGTCGAAGATCAGTTTGGTTATGACGATGCAATCAAATATATAAATGGTTATAAGAGTAAGGTTGAGAATAAATTTCCTATGATAGGGCAACCGTCGGTAGCTCATTGGCCAACATCAGATATCTATTTCAAAGGTACCTTATTTATCAATACCCTTAGGCATATTGTTAATGAAGATGACAAGTGGTGGGCTGGCGTGAAGGCTTATACCACAAGCTTTAAAAAATCTCATTTATATACCGTTGATGTGTTGAACTTCTTTAATCAATATTTTGATGAAGATTTTGAGAAGATATTCGACCAATACTTATATTTTAATAACATACCAACCTTAGAAGTATCAAAAACGGAAGGGCAGGTAAGGTACCGATGGCAGTCTGACGTTGACGGCTTTAATATGCCAATTGATGCAAAAGTTGGCGACGAGAAAATTCGACTTTACCCAGTAAGTACTTGGCAAACTATCAGCACAACAGGAGATTTTTCTGTATTCGAAGAGCTCTTTTATATCAATGTGAAGGAGGTATAAAAGAGCTATGACTAGCATAGTGCTGACGTCAGGGAATTGATGTTGGCATGTATTTTTTTATGTGAACTTGAAAGGCATTGGTAAAGTGAGTTTTAATGAGTGCTTTAAAGTAAATTTAGCTGTGAATTTTAATATCAAGGTTGCAAAAATTTGGTCAAATAAACTAATATCTAGTTTGGTTAACACTAAGTTACATTTATTTATTTTATAAGTTATTGAATTCATGGCTTTATATTTATGGCGTAACCTTTGCTTTATTTGATAGTAAATAATAACTCGTTAACTCATTAGCAGTAGCTTACCTTCAACTTTCAGGTTAGATGTAAATTTAGGTTTATGTTTACGTAAAGGTTTAGGTTTAGACAAAACAAGGAATAGATATGTCAGTAACACTTGAAGATAGACCCATCGAAACAGTACGTAGTGAAGTGATTGATCAACTGATCATGAACTATAGCCATGGCGAAATATCTTACGAGGCGTTTGAGCGTAGATTAGATCAAGCGATGGAATTGGCTAATCATCAAGATTTAGTTGAGCTGACCAGTGATTTACCGCTTGCGGTAGATAAAGCTTTTGTCGAAAGCAAAAAGCAAGACTTAGCGCCAAACTATGTTGCTGGTGAAGCTGAAGAAGTTGATACCATGGTAAATATCTTTAGCAGTAGCAATCGTGGTGGTGCCTTTAGAGTTGCCAATGAAATACGCTATTTTAGTCTTTTTAGTAGCACTGAAATTGACTTTACTGATGCAATCTTTAGTCAACAAGAAGTTCGTATAAAAATGTTTAGCTTATTTAGTAGTGATACTATTTATGTGCCTGAAAATGTGAATGTAGCTTCTAAAGCTTTTTGTATTTTTGCCAGTATTGATAACTCAGCACCAAATAACGGCGTTAGCCATGTCAGGGCAATAACACCAGTACCAACCATCATTATTGAAGGGTTTTCGATATTTAGTAGTGTCGATATCGATTTAAAGCGCACCATGAAAGAGAAGTTCATTAAAATGGCTGGTAGCTTTAAAAAAATGTTCTCGTAATATCAACTTGTTTAGTGATTTTTAGATAGTAAGTAATAAATTGATAGTCATAAATAGTAAATGATGAATAATGAGATTACGCTAGTGTCGTTCTTTAGAGCTTGCAAAGCTTTAAGGTGCAAAGAGTTAATCTCAATATTAATGCCAATCAAATTGAGCTTATAATTCAATAATTTACTTTTCATAACTCGCTATTATGGTGGCACTACCTACCGACTCAACAAAATACCTTTCTTTGACCACTAAATATTGAGCGTCTGAGAAAAACCCTTCCATTTTATTCTTACTGCTAAAGTTTATAGTAAATACTCGGTTGATATCACTATCGTTATTGGCGGGTGAAATTAACACCTCAGACACGGTAAAATCATAACCAAAAGAGCCT
Source organism: Colwellia sp. (assembly GCA_022969215.1). Lineage (GTDB taxonomy): Bacteria > Pseudomonadota > Gammaproteobacteria > Enterobacterales > Alteromonadaceae > Colwellia. Next base: position 6,515 of record JALJPA010000191.1, read on the forward strand.
TGATAATCCGTAAGTATTGGTTTCATAGCTTTGCGGTAATTCTCATATTTTAGATCATCTAAAACATGCAAACCGACGAGTATTTCATACGACATATAATCCCTTAAGTTTTATTAATATTTATAAATAGCGATATTTTTTTACTTGAGTTTCAAGTTGATTTGCATGGTTTTTCAACCAGTTACTAATAGTATTTTCGGTATCCTTAATCGAGATGTTTCCCGAGATAATTAAATCACAATTCAGGCTAACTTTGTTAGCGGCTTTGATATAAATTTCTCTAAAGTGGTCCTGGTATTTATCTAAAAAATTTGCAATAGAACTTAATGAAGCTGAATTATCACCAGTAAGGTTATCAGTATGCCTTTTTATAATGCGGCTTAGACATAACTCTAAAGGCTGATCCAATAAAACAACATAATCAATTAATAAAGACATTGAGTCTCGCTCTCTGCCAAAAGGCTCCTCAATGAAAATGAAACTGCTGCTGTTCGTTGACCTTAGTGCTTGTAAAGCACTAACAAATTTAGGTGTTTGGATAAGAGAAACGTTAGCGCCATTGTTAAGCCAACGTTTCATATCCTGGGGGTAAGTATGAATATCGGTATGATCATCAAAAAGTAAATATGGGCAATTAAAGCTCTTTGCCAAAAGTTTAACCGCGGCAGTTTTACCTGCACCAGATACTCCGCTGATAGCGATTACTTTGGGTTTGTTATTTGTCATATTCAATCGTTTTTATCTGCTTTTTTTCTGCATCGGTTAATACCTTATACCACCTAGGGTACGACCAGCCATAACCCCACCGAAATGATGTTGGCAAATATGGACTGCCGCCAACACGAACACCCGCTAACATAAGGTTGGCGATGTGTGGTTTGCCAACCTTAGCAACACACTGTTGCAACTCTTTATCAGCTACCCGTCTTTCTTGGTATGTGCCTCCTTGCCAATAAGCATAATCATGAGCTGTACAGCATGATAGCCATAATTGATTATGCTCAAATGTTCCATCAGGAAATGAGCTACATCCGTCCGAAGTGAAGGGCTTAATGTTTTCTGCATTTACATAAAATGAAATGAAGAAAAGTAAAAATACAATAGTTATACGCATATACACTCTACTGGTTAAATTTAACTGCTTTAGCTCGGTTCATGTTTTTGGCTTGGCTCATGGTCATACCAAATGCCATACTGATCACCATGCCATATAAGTCCGTGGTATAAATAAGCAGTAGCAAGCATGAGTATACCGCCCACGAGTGCAGCTTCACTAATTAGGCCTAAACAACAAAAAATAAAGCCACTTATATGGCCAATAATTTCAATTCGATAGGCTGATTTTCTACTGGGTCTGGTTTGTAAAAGTTAAAAACAAACCAGCACTTCAATAACAAAGGTAAAGTCTTCCAGTTATCTGATTTTTTATCTATCATAAATTTCTCCTGATTCAAGGTTGTTATATCCACATCAAGTGCAGCAGTAATACATTTAATAGACTCTAGGCTAGCTTTTTTCCGCTTTCTATACGCTGGATTGTCCTAACATTTAGTCCAGACATTTGAGCTAATTGCTCTTGTGAAAAATGGCGGTTAATACGCAGTTCTTTGAGAATCATTAAATTTACCTCTGTACTTAAGAATCACAAGTATTCATTAAATTAGTTATTGTCGGTGACGATTTATACCTGACATTAGCCCCGCATGCCCCGACTTTCACCCGACAGCCCCTGTTTACACTACTAAACGAAGCTAATAGGTTATTTTTACCGTATTTTTTAGCTGTTCTTGTTAGGTATTACTGTCTTTTAACGATTCGGCAACACGAAGTTTAAGTTTTGGCAGCAGTTCTATTTCAAACCAAGGATTCTTCCTAAGCCAGATATTATTTCTAGGACTAGGGTGTGGCAACGGAACTATATTTGGCCAATAGCTTTTCCATGACTTTACCAATTCTGTCACTGAAGAATTCGTGCCAGCTAAATGATATTTCTGAGCATAACTTCCGAGTACAATAGTGAGTTCTATATGTTTAAGGTGGGCAAGGATTTTATCTCTCCAAGCTGGTGCGCACTCTTTTCGTGGCGCAAGATCACCTGTTTTACCCGTGCCAGGAAAACAAAATCCCATAGGTAAAATAGCAACTTTCTGTGGATTATAAAACTCTTCTCGAGTTAATCCCAACCATTCACGCAAGTGCTTACCGCTGGCATCATCAAATGGCACTCCTGAATTATGCACTTTGCGACCGGGAGCCTGACCAGCAATCAAAAGCTTTGCCTTTGGGTGAGCCTGCACAATAGGTCTTGGCCCATCCGATAATGCCGATGCACAAATGGTGCAATGTCTTATTTCCTTGAGTAGATATGAAAACTCTATCATTGTTGCCCCATAAGGTCTTACGAGTGAGGGTAAGAGTAAAGGTGTCGTCTAAGCAACTATCTTTTGTTCTATCTTACTGTTTTGTTATGTCTTTTCAGTCTGACAATTCCAACATATTTCAAAAGATGAAGCATTTTTTTCAGAACAACTTTTACAACTCCATTCAACACTATCATTACTTTGTTGTGATAACTTTACGATTGCCATCGCAGGATCAAAGTCGGAGTCGTTAACAACCCAAAGCTCAGGCCAAGAGTCAAAGGGCGATATTTCACCCGCTGCTCCCTGCGCGTATTCATTTTTGATCATGACTTCAATATCTTTAGTTTCAAGGATATTTTTTACATTGTTGACAATAATACTATTTTCGGCTCTATACACTATCTTCACAGTTGACTACTCCTAATTTAAAATAGAGAGTTAAAAACTAGTTATTATAATAT
>JALJPA010000192.1 GCA_022969215.1 Colwellia sp.
TTGGTAGACGCGCTGGATTTAGGTTCCAGTATCGCAAGATGTGAGAGTTCAAGTCTCTTGACCCGTACCATTTCAAAGCAACTTAGTTGCAAAAGTAAAAAGTAAGTACATTGCAGGGATATAGCCAAGCGGTAAGGCAGCGGGTTTTGATCCCGTCATTCAGAGGTTCAAATCCTCTTATCCCTGCCATTTTTAAGATGGTAATTAAAATCAAAACTATGTTTTGTTTTTATATCAGGAGCTAGATAGCTTATCTTCTGATTATAGAGTTCAAGTCTCTTTAAAAATTGAATGTAATGCGGGTTTGGCGGAATTGGTAGACGCGCTGGATTTAGGTTCCAGTATCGCAAGATGTGAGAGTTCAAGTCTCTTGACCCGTACCATTTCAAATATCTAGAAAATCCAAAACACTCCCTATCTAAAATACCTTAAGCATTGCTTATGTTAGATATCTACTCGTGTTTTAAGGCTACATAGCTCAGTTGGTTAGAGCACATCACTCATAATGATGGGGTCCCAGGTTCGAGTCCCGGTGTAGCCACCATTTTTACTTCAGTAAAAATCAGTTCATCAATATCTCCGAATAATAAAACAAACCTAAAAAAACCAGTAAACATTACAGTTGTACTGTAACTATCCCTTAAAAATAAATTACACTTCATAATAATTAAAGCTTAAGTCTACTCACTAGATCCATTTGTTGGTTTCTCGGTTATTTTAAAAACTTTGGTTATAATGTTTTCATTTAATGTGAGGGTTCAACTCCCCCGAACACTAACAATGTTAATGTTCTTGAAAGCTATACAAAACAGCCCCTAGAGCCTATTAACAAAGGGATCTCGGTATCACATTTAGAAGCTGAGTTAGTCTCAGTTAGTCCTGATAGGGCTGGAAAATGGCATAGTTTTGACACTTTTTTGCCATCAAAGCTAAATGGCATTGGTACAAAAGAATGTCATTTGTACCGACAAAAGATATTCAACCGTCACCCTTACCTTTCCGATGCACTCGCAAATCAATATATTCGTATATACCAAGATAAGAGCTTACGTGAAGCCAACCTTTTTATAGGTCGCATTGATAAAAGTTTAATGCTTCATGATTTCAACCTTTCAAGTTCTTCTGCTGAGGTTAAAGAGTTTTGTAAAAACGCTGCTCATAAATGCCGATTAATCGTTGTTGAATATGGAGAAAATGAAACGGCTTATAATATCTGTCGTGTTTTCGCACATAAATACACAATAGAAATACCTGCCTTTGAGAATGATGAACCATTTGTACCAACGCTTAATAGACTAAGCTGCTCAAGTTGGTGGCATTCCAATATTAATAAAATTCGTTTACAGCATGTAGAACAAGCCACAAGAAACTTAAATTTAGTCAATAAACACGCTAGTTGTTATGCCAGTAACTTTGCTGTTGAAAATAGAAACATCCAATTAAAGAATTCTTATGACTATTTATCAGCTAACCAAATTGTTAATGAGGATGGTCAAACTTATTCATTACTAGAGATTTACAAAAAATCTGTTGCTAACCCATTTATTCGAAAGGCTGAATTAATGACTCGTATTAGGGGCTTTGAAGAAGTAGCCAATCAAATGGGTCATGCTGGTGAGTTTTATACCATAACGTCACCCTCAAAGATGCACGCGGTACTTTCATCAGGTAAGCCTAATCCAAAGTTTAATAACTCCACACCAAAAGACGTTAATGAATACTTCAATAATATTTGGAAGTTAATCCGCTCTGCCCTACACAAGAAAAGTATTCAACCTTATGGCTTTAGAGTTGTAGAACCTCATCATGACGGAACTCCGCATTGGCACTTGCTACTTTTCATGCACCCTAGTGATGTTAATACTGCACGTTCAATATTTAGCAAATATGCCTTAAAAGAAGATGGTAAAGAGCGAGGTGCAAAAGCCCATAGGTTTAAAGCCGTATCTATTGATCCTAGAAAAGGTAGCGCTGCTGGTTACATTGCTAAATATATTTCAAAGAATATTGATGGCTCTGATATCAGCAAGGATTTATACGGTAATGATGCTAAACCTGCCGCTTCTAATATTGATGCCTGGTCAGCAACTTGGAATATAAGGCAGTTTCAACAAATTGGTGGTCCATCTGTAACTGTGTGGCGTGAATTACGAAGATTAAAGGAATCGACCCAACCTGAGGTCGTTAAAGCATTTATCGCTGCTGATTCTGGTGATTGGGCTGCATTTGTAATGGCTATGGGTGGCGCAATGCTACCAAGAAGAAATCGTCCTATTCATCCCTATTATGAATTCAAAGATAATGAAACGATTGATATGGAAACAGGTGAGGTCATTCACAATAATTTAACTCGTTACGGTGATATCAAACCGGCTTCAATTGTTGGGCTTATTTGTAAAAACATTATCAACAAAACCAAAACACGCATTTGGAAGAAAATAATGCAGCCGATGACGGCTTGCGGTTCGAAGTATGAGAACGGCAATAAGGAGTTGGCAGAATTGCACCCCATACCAATATGAATTATGTCTCAGGCGCTCAAGCGACGACGAGGGCGAAGCCTGAGCAACGAGGAGAAGCGAAGCGCCCTTGGACTTGTGTAAATAACTGTACTAACCCTAATTCGAAAACTGGAAATAACAAAAATGAGCTTAGAAACATTTGGATTTGGTGACCAATTCACCCTACAAGAAGCTTTTGAACTTCTTAATAGTCATGTCGTTAAAAAAGAAGATGAAGATAATGAAAACCTAGCGATTGACCAAATAGGCTTTATCGCTGGGGTTCTTACTTTAAATGACGAAGTTGAAGTGATGATTAAATTTCCAAAAGAACTGATTCAACTAACAAAGGCAGCTTTTTCTGAACAAATGTCGTTATTAGAAATGTCTTAATAACGTTTAACTCGCTCTTTAACAATTTGGTTTATGGTATGGCTTTGTTATTGAATAAATAGCTTAGCCATATTAAAAATAAAGAAATACATTTATGCCTAGAGGTTTTACAACAATACATTTTATCGGTGGAATGAAGGATAAAACTTCGATAGATGACGTACAAATAAATCAATTAGATTAGTCAGGGTTTTACCTTGCTAAATCAAAAGCAGATTTTAGCCGATACTGACAACTATTTCCCCCGAACTGTCATAGACCCACTCTACATTAGGTACACTTTGTGCGCATTGAAGACATTACATAAAAGTTATTTGTCATACTTTTTCTAATGTTTAAGTGCTAATAGTATGAATGAAGGCAAAAGCCCCTCTTTCATGTTTTCATTAAATTAGTCAATGTTCTAATAAATTGATTTTTTTAGTCTTTATCTATATTCTATTTAATCTATTATTATGAAAGAGCGCAAAAGCCAATATTTAAATCAGGCAATAGGAGTAGTTTAAAATGGATTTCACCATCAATGTGCCAACGCAAGAAGGGCATGAAGAAATACAAATGGGGTCTGGATCATCTGTTGTTTTTGTTGGGGCAAATGGAACAGGTAAAACAAGATTAGCAACCCATATTGAAAACACCTTGAGTTTGAATGCTCATCGAATCTCAGCCCATCGGGCACTATCTTTAAACCCAGCAATACCAAAAATTAGTGAAAGACTCGCTTTATTAGGGTTACGAACAGGCCATGCAAATGAGAGTGCTCAAGTAGCACATAGAGTAGGTAGTCGTTGGGGAGGTAAAGGTTCTGTTGCTTTATTGAATGATTTTGATTATTTACTTCAGGTATTATTCGCTGAGCAATCGAATAAATCATTAGAGACACATAAAAAAGTTCGTAGTGGTGATAGTAGGCCTGTAGAACCAACAAAATTTGAAATTTTAATAGGTATTTGGGAACGATTACTTCCCCATAGAAAGTTGCATGTTTCAGGAGATGACATTGAAGTTTCTGTTACTGGTAGCACTGAGTTATATTCTGGCAGCGAAATGAGTGATGGTGAGAGAGCTGTTTTTTATATGCTAGGACAAACGCTCGTAGCTACTGACGATTCTCTAATAATATTCGATGAACCAGAATTACATGTTCACCCTTCTATAATGTCTAAACTTTGGGATGAAATTGAAAGCGCCCGTATTGACTGTGCTTTTGTTTTTATCACTCATGATCTTGAGTTTGCTTCATCTCGTGTTGCTGAAAAATATGTGTTACGAGAATATAATCCTACACCATACTGGGCAATAGAAAAAGTTCCTCTAGATACTGGTTTTGATGAAGAATTAGCAACGCTAATCCTTGGTAGTCGAAAACCTATATTATTTATTGAAGGTTCAAATAGTAGTTTAGATATAGCTATATATAGAGTCTGTTTTACAGAATGGACAATTATCCCGAAAGGCTCATGCGAAGAAGTGATTCACTCAGTAGTAACTATGAGGCGAAATGCAAATCTAACGCGCGTTCAATGCTCAGGTATAGTTGATGCGGATGATTATAATGATGAGGATGTTCAATATCTGGCCAACTTAGGCATCGCTACTCTACCTGTCTCAGAGATTGAGAATATAATACTTATGCCTAATGTTAGCAAAGCAATTGCTGAAAATGAGGGGCATTCTGGAAGTGAATTGAATGAAAAATTAATAGCACTTTCAGAAGCAATATTCAGCTCACTTAGTTCAGAGAGAGCAATTGAAAGTGTTGTAGTTAGATATTGCAAACGACGGATAGATCGAACCCTAAAAAAATTAGATTTAAATGAAGCAGAAACAGTCTCAGCATTAGGAGAAAAATTTGTAAGCGAAATTGATTCTCTTAATATTAATGAGATTGCTCAAGAAGCTAAGACTAGGATAACGACAGCGATTGAACAAAAAGATCTGCCTTTACTACTAAGAAATTACGACAATAAAGGAATGATGGCCTTGGCAGCTTTACACCTGAAAAACTGTAGACTTCAAGACTTTGAGAGTTGGATCGTTAGAGTTTTAAGGAATGGTAATATTCCAACCCTTACCGAAGCTATTCAAGAGTTACTTCCACAGATTCAGTCCCAGTAACGTGGGGATTTCACAACAAGTTGCTTAAACGGAAAATTAACAGTTGGCCATCGCTTCGCGATTATAGCCAACCATTATTTTCCGCTTAGCAAGGCGTTATCGATACAAAATCTAATCCGAAATGTCATTTCGGCGTTAACTCCTAATGACCGCAATGTGGTAGCTACTGCCCTTAATAACTCACTTTAATAAATTAGTGAATTACCCAATGAAGTAGCTATATTGCTAATGACTTCTTGGTGCGCTTTATAGTCCTTTTAGTCTGAACAAGACCATAATTAGGATGTTCAGATCATGTACCTATTTCATACGAATATTGTGCGCTAATCACTTTGATGATTTCTCCTTTGCTTTCGATGTTATAGGTACGCCTTAGCTCAATAACGAATACTCAGGGCTTGCCCTTAAACGCTATCTATATTGCTTTCGAAGAGCTTTGGCATACATGCTGATAACACTACTTGGAGGTTACTATGACTAAGTTTACTCGGGATTTTTCTGTTTATGTTGGGATAGATTGGGCGAACGATAAACATGATTTATGCATTCAGCAGGCTAATTCAGATACGCGAAAGTTTAAGATAATAAAGCACTCAGCGAATACGATAAATGATTGGATAATCAGCCTACATAAGCAATATAAAGGACAGATTGCCGTTGCTGTTGAGCTATCTAAAGGGCCTATAGTTTACGCGCTTCAGAAGTATAAGTTTGTTACTATTCATCCGGTTAATCCTTCAATGTTAGCCCAGTACCGTAAAGCTTTTTCTCCTAGTGGAGCAAAAGACGACCCAACAGATGCGGAGCTTGCACTTGATTTAATGCTTAATTACCCCAAAAAGATTAAAGCGTTAAACATGGAAAGTGAATCCGTTCGGAAACTCACGTACTTAGTCGAGCAACGCCGAAGGTTGGTAGAAGATAGAAGGCGATTTAGTAATCGGTTAATCAATACACTCAAGCAATATTATCCACACTTACTTGATTGGTTTTCACATCGAGGCTCGGGTATGTTTTGTGACTTCATTACACGTTGGCCGAACTTACAAAAACTTAAAAGAGCTAGGGCTGGCACATTAAGAAAGTTTTTTCATGCCTATCCAGGTCGTACTGCAAGCTGCACAGAACAACGCATCGTGCTCATTAATCAAGCAGAGCCACTTACCTTAGATAAGGCGGTCATCGAGTCACATCAGCTCTTAGCCGTTGCTCTCGCTAATCAAATGCTAGTGGTGGTTGAAGCTATTAAAGTATTTGATAAAGAAATTAGTACCTTGTTTGATACATTACCTGATGCAGAACTTTATAAATCATTACCGGGTACAGGACCTTGCTTAGCACCAAGGTTGTTAGTTGCTATGGGAGAAAATCGTAGTCGCTTTACTAGCGCATCAGAAATTCAAATGTCTGCTGGTATAGCTCCAGTGACGGAGCGCAGTGGTCAAAAATGTTGGGTGCATTGGCGATATCAGTGTTCTAAATTCACTCGACAGTCATTCATTGAATGGGCAGCTAAAAGTGTTCATCAATCTTATTGGGCAGGCATCTATTATCAACAACAACGTTCAAAAGGTAACAGCCATCAATCATCAATAAGATCGTTAGCATTTAAATGGATACGGGTTTTATACCGATGTTGGAAAACAAAAGAACCATATAATGAGTCGAAGTATTTAAAAGCATTGAGGGATCGAAATTCCCCATTACTTTTTAAAGAAAAAACTTGTTAAAGGTCTCAGGGCGTAGAGGAGACGTTAGCTACTGATTATTATTTAGATCAACTGATAGCCAAAAGCTGACGTTAGCTTTTGTACATCCTTGATCATATTTAGAAGACTATTAGCCAAGATTTTATACTCGGCTGTGAGACGGGTTTAAGCTCTAAGCTGTCGTTGAAATATTAGGTAAGAACGTTAACAATTTAACTTGATTGGTGTCTAGCAAAGTATGGGAAACCCATAGAGGGAGAAATTGATTGGTTAGATGAACAAGTCAAGTCTGTAAAGAAACACATTAAGACGTAAGTCATAAATTTATATATCGGTTTAATCTGTTGATTCATTTTAGAAAACAAGTAACCTGAATTGTTAAACCATTACTGAGAGCATTCCTTATCATGTTACCTTTTAATAAAAAAACACTGTTGAATAGCGCTCTTTTTATTTTACTTGGCCAGCCTCTTAGCTCGGCATATTGCGGAGATGATTTCCCTGCTCTGCATCTCAATTTAGCTTCATCAGAAAACTATGAATTGGTAAAAGTGATTGATGGGCCGATAAATGGTATTTTTTTCAATGAACAAACAGAACAGATCATTGTTGATTCCAAAAAAATGCTTTGGAAGATAGACCAGCAAGGTATCGTTATCGATAAAATGGTAAAACAACAACACTTCTTTGCATCTGGTTATGCATTTGATTTAAAGAGTTATAACGATTGGGTTTATAGCGGCGATACATACAATAAAAAGTACCAAAGTAGTATAGATGCACGTAGCTATAATTTAACGCAACTCACTGCATTATTTGATACAGCAGAGGTAGTTGAGTTTTCTAGAAAAAGAGATAAAAGTTATGCCCATCTTTACAGTGAAAGTGGCGCGAGACTCGTCGATATAACCGGTCGAAGTGATCTTATTCATAACCGCTGTGAAACCTATGAAAGACGATTTTCCAACATGAACTGGAAAGATGTTTGTTTTGAAAACTACAAGCGTAACAAAAACCTCGTTATTATTGATGAATCGTTATCCGGTTACAGTTCTTCCTTTGAGTCTGATAACGAAGAGAGTCCATTGCAGCCCATTAAGTTTAAAAGGCAACAATATCATCTCGAAGAAGGAGTACTTGGTCAGGTTGTCAGTTACGTACTGTATCCACTATTAAATGGGCTTCCTGGTGAGATGCCCGCTCGTTATTGGTATGGTGATACCCATTTTCACCTCAAGCACCACGATGAGACCTTAAAATTTAAAGCCTTTACTAACAATAAAAACGACAGGATAAACCACAGTAACCTTTCAATATTCAACACACCTATTTCCAGCCCAGAAAGTATCAAACTGCTTAAAATAAGCTACTTTGATAACCAACATTTAGAATCTGGCACTGAATTAAACGAGCTATATAGTAAAGATGTTGGCTTGTACCTTGTAAGAAAAAAAGGACTAAATCCTGCAGCGATTCATAACAGCAGAAAAGCCAAGTGGAAAGTCAGCTATTCAGGCATGCCCTCGGCCAAAACTGTGTTTGGTTATATTTACTTTACAGGCACAGCCTATTCAGAAAAAGAATTTATACTCGACAGAAACACAATGTCACCCGTTTATGACTTGCCCGATATTATTGCCTTCGAATGGTTTAGCCAAGACAAAAAAGCGCCTTTTCAACTTAAAGTGAGCGATTCAAAAACAGTTACTTTTCAGCAAGAGAACAAAGATACAGAAGTTGGACTCTCTGTTGAATTTGACCAAACAGAGTTAACCGATGCATTTAAGAGGCTATCAGAGCGATCTAACTCAAAAAACAAAGACACGATTATCAACATAATTATCCAGTTTAATCGATTAGGTGAACATAAAGCGCAATTAAAAGTCATCGTAGAGGCAAACAACCAACAGATTGAATTACAACAGCATAGTTATGGGTTTAGAAGTGTGAAAGGCAAAGGCCAATCATTCACCTATGTAAATCGACTTAAAGTGCTATATAAAGAGAGCATTAATAACGGCTCTCTTGATGCCGTTCTTTTGCACATTGATACCTTGGCAATACAGCCAGATTATATTGATAAAAAACTTGAGTACGCAGTGTATACATTAACCTTGCTCTTGAACCATTATAATATTCAGGGGGATTTTGAACGCTCAAAACAGGTTGGTTTATATTATGCTGACAATGTTCGACATCTGGTTCCGCAACTGAGTGACGACAGTACAGCCAATATAAATCACTACGTACTGGTTAGTCAGAGCTTAGTCGCCTCAGTAAGGTTAAAAGATTTATCTTATCAAAAAAAAGTGCTACGCATGTTGGGGGAAAGTGTTGATATCAGTACATTAGAAAACTCGTCACTGCTATACAACCTAGCTTGTTATTATGCTGTAAGCAAAAAGAAAGAGGAAATGTTAGCAGCCATTCGCCAAAGCCGTACAATGGGAAAGCCTGCAACACAATTTTTAGCAGACAGCGATTTCAAAGATTATTATCTTGATAACGACTTTTTGAAAGCACTTAACCATGATTAAAGGGGTTGTAGGCTGTACTGGTCTAATT
>JALJPA010000193.1 GCA_022969215.1 Colwellia sp.
GAATAACTATGTTTACGTTCTTCTCCTTGCCTAAAGTCATTTAAATTCCCACTGAAATCGAGCACTTTGAATGGTAACGGGTAACCACTCTTTGAAAACGATAAAAGCGAGAACACTTATGTCTGAAAAAATGACCGAACAAACACCGAAACAAAATGCTGACAAATTTATTAAATCGAAAGCCGCTATTGCTTGGGGGCCGAACCAACCGTTATCTATCGAAGAAGTCGATGTAATGCTACCTCGCAAAGGTGAAGTATTAGTTAAGGTGGTTGCATCAGGCGTCTGCCATACCGATGCTTTTACCTTATCTGGAGATGATCCAGAAGGTATTTTTCCAGTGATTTTAGGTCATGAAGGTGGTGGTATTGTTGAGCAAATCGGTGCAGGTGTTACCAGCGTACAAGTTGGTGACCATGTTATCCCATTGTACACACCAGAGTGTCGCGAATGTAAGTTCTGCTTATCGGGTAAAACTAACTTATGTCAAAAAATTCGTGAAACGCAGGGTAAGGGGTTAATGCCAGATGGTACTACCCGTTTTTATAAAGATGGTCAGCCGATCTTCCATTACATGGGTTGTTCAACGTTTTCTGAGTACACAGTATTACCCGAAATTTCATTAGCGAAAGTTAATAAAGCAGCTCCGCTAGAAGAGGTGTGTTTGTTAGGCTGTGGTGTTACTACCGGTATGGGCGCGGTAATGAATACTGCAAAAGTTGAAGAGGGAGCGACAGTCGCCATTTTTGGTCTTGGTGGCATTGGCCTTTCAGCGGTTATTGGCGCAACGATGGCAAAAGCCAGCCGTATTATTGCTATTGATATTAACGAAAGTAAATTTGAGCTGGCGAAAAAGTTAGGCGCTACCGATTTCATTAATCCAAAAGATTATGACAAACCAATTCAAGACGTTATTGTTGAAATGACCGATGGCGGTGTTGATTACTCGTTTGAGTGTATTGGTAATGTAAACCTAATGCGTTCGGCGTTAGAGTGTTGTCACAAAGGTTGGGGCGAATCTATTGTTATTGGCGTTGCTGGTGCAGGACAAGAAATATCAACGAGACCTTTCCAATTAGTGACCGGCCGAGTATGGCGTGGCTCTGCCTTTGGTGGTGTTAAAGGTCGTACTGAGTTACCAGATTACGTAGAGCGTTACTTAGCAGGTGAATTCAAGCTAGATCATTTTATTACCCACACCATGGGACTAGAAGACATCAATGAAGCATTTGAGCTGATGCATAAAGGCGAGAGTATTCGTAGTGTTATTCACTTCGATAAGTAGCACTTTGGCAAGTTGGTATTTAATAGCGAGCGCTTTGTCGTACAAGGCGCTCGCTAAAACTAAGGATTTACTATGAGCATAGAGTGTTTAACTAGCAATAAGATGTTTGGTGGCTGGCATAAACAATATAGCCATCAAGCCAAAACCTTAAATTGCAGTATGCGTTTTGCTATTTTTTTACCGCCACAAGCATCCAGTAGCCATAAAGTGCCTGTGCTTTATTGGCTATCAGGACTAACCTGCACCGATGAGAATGTCATGCAAAAATCTGGCATACAACGAATTGCCGCTGAGTTAGGTATTGCTATTGTTGCCCCTGATACTAGCCCTCGCGGGGAAGGGGTTGCCGATGATGACGGCTATGATTTAGGGCAAGGGGCAGGGTTTTATATTAATGCTAGCCAAGCGCCGTGGAATCGTCATTATCAAATGTATGATTATATCGTTGATGAGTTACCAGCACTGATTGAAGCAACTTTTCCGGTAAGTAATAAACGTGCTATTGCTGGTCATTCTATGGGCGGACATGGCGCTTTAACTATCGCGATGAAAAACCCTCAGCGATATAGTTCGGTATCAGCCTTTAGTCCTATCAGTAATCCCACTAATTGTCCTTGGGGACAAAAGGCTTTTAGTGCTTACTTGGGGGATGATAAAGATAGCTGGCGTGAACATGATGCAAGTGAATTAATGAAACAGGTTAAGCAGTTTGTGCCGGCGAGAGTGGATCAAGGAGAAGCGGATAACTTTCTTGAAGAACAGTTAAAGCCAGATACTTTGGTGTTGGCGGCAAAGAGTAATGGCTATCCGCTTGAGCTTAATCGTCATGAAGGTTACGACCATAGTTATTACTTTATCAGCAGCTTTATCGAACAGCATTTACGCTTTCACCATGAGCACCTCATAGCTAGTTAATCTTTTAGCCGCAAAAAAGGCCTGTTAGTTACCAGTATCGTAACTAACAGGCCTTTTTTTATCGTATTTACTAGCGTTTAGTATCAGCAAGAATTTAGTTAATATTCTTAGCCATAAAAGTGCTGTACGGATCTTCTTGGTAATCAGCAAAGGGCGGACAAATTTCAAAGCCAAGTTGTCGATAGAGTTTTTGAGCGGGAAGAAACGCGTCCATGGTACCGGTTTCTAAACTGAGCTTTTGGTAACCACGACTGCTTGCTTGGTCGATCATATGCTCCAGTAGTAACTTAGCAACGCCTTGGCGTAAGAAGCTTTTAGAAGTGCGCATGGATTTTATTTCGCCCTGGCTGTTATCTAGCTCTTTTAAAGCGCCGCAGCCGGCTAATTCATTATTTTTCCAGACAGTCCAAAAAGTGATATCAGGATGGGACAATGCTGATAAATCCAAGGCATGCACACTTTCAGGCGGCGAATGTAGCAACATATCTTGATGGTGCTCTTCTAACAAGGCTATGACTGCGGGATGAGTTAGTGCATCGATGCGTATCTCCATGCTACTTTCTATTTTGCTTTTTAGTTTCTTTGAGTAATGCTTGTTCAAATTCTTCCGGAAATAGCACTAAGCCTTGGTTATCTTGATTAGGAAATACCACTAAAGCCAGTTCATCATCAGTCAAACCTATGCTCCAACGACTGTACCATTTAGCCAAGGATATTTCCTGGGGTTTACATGCTTGCCACTCACCCGTTGCCCAACGCTGAGCAAATTCTTCATTAGGCCAAACCGGTACGCAATCTTCATCGTCAGTATTGAGCATCATACAGCCATGCTCATCCGCTAAAATCCAAATTTCTTTATTACTAACAACTTGCTGTAATAAATAGCTTAAACGCTTTTCATCATCATATTTTTCGATAGTGTTGAGTTGTTCAGTTGATATAGTCATGGGCAGGAATGGCTGTTTGGAATAATTGTTAATTATTTTATCGTGTTATCTATACACAAACAACAGCAGCCTTTAACTGCGGGTTAGTTATCACTATAACCGGTCATTTCGACAAAGCCTTTGCCTTGATGACTACCACTAAAAGTCACCATGCCTTCAAAGTACTCAATACCAAAGCGCATGATTTGCTGCTCATTAATTACTTGTACGCTTATATCTATATTTTCTTTAGCAATAACTAATGAAAATGATTGTGGATAGGGTGAATCACTGCTGGCGTTATGGTTATCGTTGTGATTGATAAGGGATATCTCGTTCGATGTTATGCTACGAATCTCGCCATTACGTGCCATTATGCTGCCATAGAAGTAATCTTCTCTGTCTGAGCGAACACGAAAAATCATCAGAGCAGTGCTCTCATTTAGGCGCAGAGAAAACCAGTCCCAACCCTGTTGGTCTTGTCCTAACATTTGTGAAGCCCACTCACGATCGAACCAGGCTTGGCCAGTAACTTTTTGCCAACGACCTTGCCAATAGACCTTACCAGTTACTTCAATAAAGGGCTGAGAATAATAGTGGCTGGCGATATTTAAACTAGGGTGCTTAAGGCTAAAGCCCTTTTCTCCCTGCAGAAAATAGTCTTGTTTAGTTGAGAGGTTTAATTCTACTTGCCAATCATTTTTTGCTGCAGTCATCACTGCCGTTTCCTTCATTAAGCTATCAGCTTCATTCGTTATTGAACCTACCGCTGAGCCATAAACTAGCCGTGCTGGTAGTAACGTAGATGTCGATTGCCATTGCCAGTCATCAATTGTGGCATTAAAGGGCTCGGTACTTATGTTGACGTTGCCGAACTCTTCGCGCCCATTTCTATAAGCAGTGTTATGGCTTTTTGTATCAGCTAAAGCGGCATGAGCAAAGTACCAATGTTTATCGCCAACCGCACGGCGAAAGAGGGTCCATTGGCTTGCCAATGACTGGCCATCTTCAGTGGTTAAAGTAGCGGTTAGATACCACCACTCTTGGCGATAAGCTTTCTGCGGAGCGTGGGCTTGTGGAAAAGTTATCTGATTATCTATTGATGGACTAGCATATTGTCCGTCAGCATCGGCAAGCAATTTTAGCGGCTGGCGTTTTTTATCTAAATCTTCACTACAGCCAGTCACAAATAGGCCACAGGAAAGTAAGATTAATAACGGTTTTAAGCAATATTGTAAGTTATGTTTTAAGGAATATCTTAAGCATAAATTTCTCATGATAAACTAGCCCTCACATTGAGCTTATATAAGGGAATGGCTAATGCAGGTAATAATATAATTAGCCCGGTAAAGCTAGTGATGACAAATGGCGCGATATCTAAGACTAGCGGCATTGACCAACCAAATGATGCTGGTAGCACTTTAGCTACCAAGGCTTTAGCTAGTAAACCAGCGACCGGCCAGCTCAGTGAAAGCACACCAAAAGCTAGCAATAACCACTGCATTAACATATGACTAAACAGTTCCATACGGCTATAACCTAAGCTACTTAAGGTCTGTAAATCTGGTTTGCGTGCCAATTCTAAATTATTGGCTGATAAAAACAGACCAAAGCAGGCGATAACCAGTAAAACAAAAGCGATTGCTTGAGTAAGCACAAAAGTTTGCTTAAAGATTGCTAGTGCCATTGCTTTGATTTGTTCAGGTATAAATATCTGCTGGTCATCAATACCTAGCTGTTCAGCTATCGCGGGTATGCTTAAGTTGTTAGTGCCATTAAAGTAGACACCGAAGCCATGTTCACGCCAGCCTGAAAGAGGGACTTGTTTTGCTTGTAACGGTATTTTTACCGAATAGCCTTGGTTGCCATAGTCATAAAAAATAGCTGTTACTGTGCAAGTAAGTGTCTGCGTGCCTTGTTTGATGGTGAATTTTTGCTCTAGCGCTAAGCCTTTTTTCAAAGAGAGTTGTTCGTTGATATAACAAGTTAATTGGCCTGTAGACTTTTGCTTGGACGACTTTGCTTTAAACAATAAACTGTTTTGTTGTTTTGCCGACATAAGTGCGTGCACAGCTAGGGTATCATCACCGTATTTGGCGGTAGTCTGTTTAAAGACCACATATTCATCAATATTGTCTTGTTGATTTAGCCAGTTCTCAACTCTATCTTTTTGCTTAGGGTTATAACTGATAAAGAGGTCTGAACTCAGTAACTGATCTAAATAGGCGGTGAACGATTTTTCAAAACTGTTGACCATAAGCGCAGCGGAAATACTGGCGGTAAGAGCTAGGTAAAATGCTGCTAAGGGTAAATAACGTCTGCCTACTTGCTGGCGGGCATCCTTTATAACAAACTTGAGGCGAAATGAGCGGGTAAAATAACTTATACCTTTCAGTAAGTAACTCAATATATTAGGTAATAAAGCGACACTAGCAATTAGCAGCAGGCCATATTTTATCATTAACTGATGCCAGGATTTTTGTGCGTAAACATCCGGCCACAGCAGGAAAATAATCAGCAAGGTTACACCTATTGCAGCACTTGCTTTATAGTTAAATGGCTGGGGAACAATACGAGCTGTTAGCGCGATCTTCGCTGAGCTAATAACTCTAAACTGTTTTAACAGTGCCAAAAAAACGGCGGCGCCAGAAATAGAAAATGCCCACAAGCTATATAACCAACTCCATTGAAAATGTCCGGTTTGTCTAAGCTGATAAAGCTGCTCTAAGGTAATGCCTAATATAGGCAATAATATTGAGACCAAGGTAAAGGCGATGGCGATACCTATAACACTGGCGAGCAAGGTTAAAGCAAAAGCTTCACACAACATGACTTTTTGTATACTGGTTAACTCTACGCCGAGTAAACGTAATTTTGCCGCTAACTCGCCACGTTTTTGCCATGCTTGATTAGCGGCTTGAAAAGCAATAAATAAACTGACGATAAAACCTAAAATGGCCAGTGCCGATAAATTTAAATGTAAAGCATCGGCAAAACCTTCCCGCTCTTCCAGTGACCAGGCCTCTTGTATGGATAAATTTTTTGGTAAGGCTGCAGCCAACCGAACTTTTTCAGCATCGCTAATAGCGCCAACCATTAAATGACTAAAGCCTTTAATATCAGGAAAGATCTGCCAAGCAAGCGGTAAGTCTATTAAGGCAACTTTACCCCAATCATTGATTTGGTTGTGGTTAACCTTTAATGACTGCCCATCAGCTAAGGTAACTTGCTTCACTTTATTTATACCGGTTGCTAAATCAAGGGTTGAATCATCAGTTAAGGGCTCAGTTAAAGTATTCGTTAAGCCAATAGATTCTGCGTAGTCACTGCTTAGGTTAATGCGATTAGTAATAAAACTGTCTGGCATAGTCAATACCAGTGGCAGCATATCCATGGCTCTAAAGGTTATTTTTTTACCGGAAGTTAGCGTTTTAACAAAAAGGTGAGCTGGCGAAAGTTGATGAAAACCTTGTGTTGTTAACTTGCTAAAGTCATCGATAGAAATATTGTGACCTTCATTGGCAACAATATAAAAGCTCACGGGAGATTTTAACCGGCTATTGGCTTCTTGGTACTGCTGCTCACTGGCGTGATTTAATACTAGAATACAGAGTAAAGTGCTGGTGGCTATGGCTAAACTTAAAATAAAGCCAATGTTTAATAACGGCTTGTTTGAGTATTCAGCAAGGTGCGCTTTTAATACTAAGAAAAACTCGTTATTTCTTGCTGTGCTCTGATTTTTTTGCATCAACTTAACTGCTAACTAAGCTGATAGAGGATTCTTGTAAACGGTAGATCTTATCCATACTCGCAGCCACATCAGCACTATGAGTAACCATAAGTAGTGCCGTATTGTTAGATTTGGCCAGTTTGACTAACTGTTCTACTACCTGACTACTATTCTTTTCATCTAAGTTGCCTGTTGGTTCATCGGCAAGCAACAATTTGGGCCTACTGTTTAGCGCGCGGGCTATGGCTACTCGCTGCATTTCACCCCCTGATAAGGTTGCCGGATACTTTTTTAATAAACGGCTAATACCCAGTTGTTCTGCTAGGGCTAAACCATGTTGAGCATCATAACGACCTGCGAGTTTGGCGCTGAATTCAATATTATCTTGCACGGATAAGCTAGTCAGTAAGTTAAATTGTTGGAAAATAATACCGATATGTTGTTTGCGTAACTGGC
This sequence comes from Colwellia sp., assembly GCA_022969215.1. Taxonomy (GTDB): domain Bacteria; phylum Pseudomonadota; class Gammaproteobacteria; order Enterobacterales; family Alteromonadaceae; genus Colwellia. The sequence goes on from JALJPA010000193.1 coordinate 7,313, forward strand.
TAAGTTGTTTATCACTGGCTTGTGTTAATGAGGTACCTGCTACCGAAACTTTACCTTGCTGAATTGGCTCAAGACCGGCTATTAAATTGAGCAAGGTTGTTTTACCACTACCACTATCGCCCATTAAAGCTACACATTCACCTGGAGCAACGGATAAATTTAAATCGATTAATAAATGACGATGATTATCTCCATCGATGATCTGATGGTTGAGTGATTGGATAACTAAGGACAAAACAATTCCTTTTTGTATTGCGGGGAGCAGCTAGCTATTTGCATTACAGTGAACAATATAACGCAAATAGGAGAGAGTAAATAATAAGTAGTAACAATTTTGTAACAAACGCCTACTCTCTATCAAGTATATATTTCCTTACTTAGGATAATGTAAATGCAAAACACTATAAAAGTTAATTTGCTTTAAACCTTGGAATAAATCACCGGTACTTTCAAAAAGGCGACTTAATCGCACTAGCTTATGCTTTTATATTGTACTGATTTTGGCAGATACCTCTTGTGCTAATCACATTATGTTATTAATATCCCTCATAAATATCACTTTTTGGGTGCGATTACCCTAAACAGTACATATCCTTTTAGGCTACCAATATAATGGTTGCTGATTATTATGAAAAATAGCGCTAGGGATGAAGTTGACTAAGGATTTTTAAATGGCTGTAAAAGTCAACAATACAGCAATGCAAATTTTTGTCATGATTGCTGGTATCTTACTATCTACGCTAAGTGGCTGGTTCCTTTATGATGCCGAAGAAAAAGCCATTATTAGTGAGTTCCAAAAAGATATTGATGAACGCGCTGCCTCGTTATCCCGAGAAATAGAAATCAACATTGAAGCTTTATATACAATAGCGACACTATTTAGCCAAGAAAACATTCCTGATTTTCATACCTTTACCACTCAAGCAAGAAAAACCTTAAGTCGCCATAAAGATATCCAAGCATTGGAATGGGTGCCCCGTGTGCCCCATGAGCAGAGGCAAGCTTTTGAGACTGCGTTAAGAAAGGACTTTGCAGACTTTGAATTCACTGAGCGCAAAGCACAAGGCCATATGGCGGTGGCGCAACAAAGAGCTGAATATTTTCCCGTTTATTATGTCGAGCCCTTAGTGGGTAATGAAGCTGCTTTTGGTTTTGATTTGGCCTCAAGTGATACCAGACGAGAGACTTTAGAAAAGTCCCGCGATAGTGCTACGGCACGAGCGACTGCCAGTATCACCCTGGTGCAAGAAAATAATAGCAGTAAAGCTTTTTTAGCCTTTTTGCCGCTATATAAAGGCCAGCCAAGCACCTTAGCTAAGCGCAAACAAAACCTACAGGGCTTTATTCTGGGGGTGTATCGTATTGCCGATATTTTTGCTAGTTCAACATTAAATGACGAGTTGCTGGGTTTAGAAATCGATGTTGTTGATGATACCCAGCCGAATAATATTGATTTACTCCATAGCCATAGTTCATCAACAGGCTTTACCGTTGATAAAAATATTATCTATAAGAAAGCACTGCCTGAAATATTAGGACGTAAGTGGAGCTTAATTGGTTCACCGACACAAAGCTATATCTCGGTAAGAAGAAGTGTCTTGCCATTGTTTGTTTTTGGCGCAGGCATTATTTTTACCCTATTTATTACCCTTTATATTCGC
>JALJPA010000194.1 GCA_022969215.1 Colwellia sp.
TGGTAGTTAAGTTCATCAACAGCCAGCAGCACTTTATCTCGCGTTAATTGGCGTACGGATGCTTCATTATTGATAACACGAGAAACTGTTTTTATTGATACACCAGCTTGCTTTGCTACGTCATTTATTGTCGCTTTCATTTGCAGGTAACCTTGTTCTTATTATTATAAATTGACTGGTTCTACCAGAGGCGTTGTTATTATTACATGGCTGTTCAGTGGTAATCTACTCACTTTTACAGTATTCTGTAGTGTATTAGTAATTGACAGCGCTGTCATTTTTTTATAGGGTACCATGAAATATTTACAAGTCATAATGGTTAAATCGAGTAAAAACTCAGTTTAAAGTTGTGGTAAAGTCGATAATCGTGTCTCAATCACCTATAGGAACTAGTATGTCATCTCGTCAAGCATTAGCTAGCTGGAAAAAGCTTCAGCAACTTGCCCAAGATAAAAAATCTCAGCACATGAATACCTTGTTTGCCGAGGACAGCGAACGTTTTAATAAGTTCTCTATTGAATTGCCCAACATGCTGCTCGACTACTCTAAAAACCTGATTGACAGTGAAACGATTACCGCCTTACTCGATTTGGCTGAAGAGACCCAGGTTTGTGATTGGCGCACAAAAATGTTTGCTGGTGAGAAAATCAATAAAACAGAAGACCGCGCAGTACTTCATACTGCGCTACGCCGTCAAAATGATGAACCGCTTATTATTGATGGGGAAAATGTCACCGACCATGTGCAAAAACAACTTGCCGAGATGGAAGTTTTTGTCGATAAAGTACGTCAAGGCCATTGGTTAGGTTACTCTGGTAAGCGTATTACGGATATCGTAAATATTGGTGTTGGTGGTTCAAATCTTGGCCCGCAAATGGTAACCGAAGCTTTAAAACAGTACAGTGATGGCAGTGTTAATGTTCATTATGTTTCGAATGTTGATGGTGCGCAAATTGTTGAAGTACTACGTCCTTTAGAGCCGGGAAAAGTACTTTTTATTGTTTCAAGTAAAACCTTTACCACCACAGAAACCATGACAAATGCTCGTACGGCTATTAAATGGTTAACCAGCGCCTCTTTTGACGAAAATTCGGTTGCTAAGCATTTTGTTGCAGTAACAGCCAATAAAGAAAATGCTATGAGTTTTGGTATAAAAGAGGACAATATCTTTGATATGTGGGATTGGGTTGGCGGTCGTTTCTCGTTATGGTCGGCTATTGGCCTAGCAATCGCCCTTGATTTAGGCTTTGATAAATTTAAAGAGTTACTTAGCGGTGCCCATGATATGGATCAGCACTTTATCAATGCGCCATTAAAAGATAACTTTCCCGCTATTCTGGCATTGATCAGCGTATGGAATACCACATTCCTTGGTTCTCAGTCACAAGCTATTTTACCTTACGATCAAACTTTACATATGCTGACCGCTTATTTACAACAAGCTGAAATGGAAAGTAATGGTAAGTCGGTAACTTGGGATGGTGATGAAATTGACTATGCCACAGTACCTTCTATATGGGGTGAGTTAGGTATTAATGGCCAGCATGCCTTTTATCAGTACCTGCATCAAAGTAATAATGTCGTACCAGCGGACTTTATTGGCTCAGTAAAAAGTGTTACGCCAGTAAAAGGTCATCATGAAACGCTGATGGCAAACTTCTTTGCCCAAACACAAGCGCTAATGTCAGGGGTAAACGAAGAACAAGTCCGTGCTGATCTAAAAGCCAAAGGTCGAGATCAACATTACATCGACAAAGTTGCACCACATAAAGTTCATAAGGGTAATCGACCGACCAATACCATTTTATTGAAATGTATCAACCCTAGAAACCTAGGGAGTTTGATTGCTGCTTACGAGCATAAGATTTTTGTACAAGGTATTATTTTGCAGATATGTTCATTTGATCAATGGGGCGTTGAGCTTGGCAAAGGCTTAGCAGCAGAGATTCAAGAAGAATTAGAAAAAAATGCTATCTCTGACCAGCACGATTGTTCAACAGCAAGTTTACTGGCGTTTTATCAGGCAGCTAAATAACCTAAAGCCGAATCAATCTTTAGAGCGCAGTTAGCTCTGTTCATTTAAAGGTTACTCACGGCTAGCCAAACAACTAAAAGCTAATGTCTACCTAGGTAGGCTTTAGCTTTTTTTTATCCTAAAATCAAATAAGTCAGTAAAATAAATACAGGCTTCTCCTTCCTTACTAAGTGAATATTTATTCTTTTAATTAGAATAAAAAGACAGGCCATGTCTTTTTACGTATTCTTTTCATACAGAAAGTGATAGTTATTTAGATAATTAGTTTATTAACAATAAAAAAATCAAATAATAAATCCTTTAAATACATGTGATTAGTGTATTTGTGTAATCAATTTGTAACTTTAGGTTAATTTATTCTGGTCAAACGTAAAAATAAACGGTATGGTTTCTTACGTCTTATGACAGCGTTGTCATTAAATATTGACAGCGCTGTCGTAAAACCAAAAAAATTATTCTAAATAAAATAAAAACATTCTAAAAACAAAACGTGTGTAAGGGAAAGTCTATGTCAACTATAACATTTAAAAAAGGCGTGTTAGCAAGTTCGATTGCTATGATCCTAGCTGGTGTATCATCACAAGCTATGGCGGCCGACGAAGCAGCTTCTAAAATAAATAAAGATGAAGTAGAAGTAATTCAAGTTACCGGTATTCGTGGTTCATTAAAAGCATCTATTAACGGTAAACGATTTTCTGACGCCGTTGTTGATGTAGTTACATCGGAAGATGTAGGTAAGTTCCCAGATGGTGATGTTGGTGAATCATTAGCACGTATTCCAGGTGTAACTGTTTCTCGTCAATTCGGCCAAGGCCAGCAAGTTTCTATTCGTGGTGCATCTGCACAATTAACACGTACTTTATTAAATGGCCATTCAGTAGCTTCTACTGGTTGGTTTGACCAACAACCAGTTGACCGTAGCTTTAACTACGCAATGTTGCCTTCTGAAATGGTTGGTGGTTTAGAAGTTTATAAATCTTCACAAGCTAACTTAGTTGAAGGTGGTATCGGTGGTACTGTAATAGTTAAAACTCGCAGACCATTTGAGCTTGAAGCAAACACTGTTTTTGCTAGTGTAAAAGGTCAGTATGGTTCAGTTAATGAAGAATTAAGCCCAGAACTTTCAGGTTTATACAGCTGGAAAAATGATGATGAAACTTTTGGTATCTTAGTTGCGGGTGCTTACTCTGAAACTGATTACCAACGTAATGGTGTTGAAACTTCACGTAACTGGAGTGGCGGTATGGCGCCAACGACTTTTCAACAGGAACGTGAACGTACAGCTTTAAACGTTGATATGCAATACCGTCCAACGGATTCATTAGAATTGGGTTTGAGTATAATGTCGTTAGACTTAGGCGCAAACAACGCTAATACTCAACTTATTATGTTCCCAGGTGCTGATTCATGTACACAAACAAACCCAGAAAATGGTAACTGTGTAAAAAGAACTAAAGTGGACAATAATTTGGGTTACGGCCCTGAAGGATTTCGTTCTGGTTATTTCCAAACTTGGGCTCGTGAATCTTCAATGGATTCTAACACGGTTGATTTCGATTGGACTTATGAGGCCGATGCATTCACTTTTTCTGGCCGTATAGGTAATACTAAGTCAGACGGTGGTTCAAGAACTGCTCTTGTTGGTGAATATGCTCGTGACTCTAGTGATACTTTTGGTACATGGGATATGACAGGAAAGCAAGCAACATTTAATGTTGAAAATAAAGATATCCCCTTATCAGTTTTACCTGACAATATCGGTATTCAAACTTGGGCAATGGGCGATGGTCCTAACTCAGATGAAGAAACTTACCTAAACTTAGATTTTGCAATTCCAGTTGATTTAGGCGTTATTGATAACATTAGAACCGGTTTCCGTTACGCTGATCACTCAGTTAAAAGGGAAGACCTTAGCGGTGTACTAGCTGATGATTATGATCATGCAAGTACCTTTAGATCTTCAAGTGAATACTACCCTGGTAGAGTAACTTCAGGTGCTGGATTTACTCTTCCAGAAGCAGATCGTGCGTTAATTCTTGCTGATTCTGCAGCGGCAACTGACCATTATGTTTCTAATGCATCAGGTTATGGTACAGTAGAAGAAGAAAACATTGCATTATATGTAATGGCTGATTTTAGCACTGATGGTATTCGTGGTAACTTAGGTCTACGTTATGTATCTACTGATGCATCATCTGATTACTATGCATTAGATGCTGAAGGAAATTACGGCGATACACTTTCTACTGATACAGCAAGTTACAATGAACTTTTACCTAGCTTAAACGTAGTAATGGATTTAGCTGAGGATGTTATTTTACGTACCTCAGCAGCACAAGTTATCTCTCGTCCTAACTACGCTGATATGTTTTCTGCAACTTCTTTAGCTAACCTTAACTCGAATGTACCTGGCGTACAGGTAGCAACTACTGGTAATGTAGCACTTGAACCATTTAAAGCTTTCCAAGCTGATATTGGTGTTGAATGGTACTTTAGCGACGACGGTATGATGAGTATTGGTTACTTTATGAAAGATGTAAGTTCATTTATATCTGCACGTTCAGAAACTCAACAACAAATTGGCATCGATATTCCTCTTTACGTAGATGATTCTACTATGAGCCCATGTGGACCTACACAACCGGATTGTTGGGATGTAGGCCAATCTACTAACGTAGGTGGTGGTTCTATCCAAGGTGTTGAATTACAAATACAAAACGCATTTGATAACGGTTTTGGTTACAGCGTAAACTACACCTATGCTGATGCTGAATCTCCGGGTGAAAACTACCCTGACCTTCAGGATGTTTTTTCTGATTCATCAGAGCATACTGTTAATACCGTTGGTTTCTACGAGAATGATGACTTCTCTGTACGTTTAGCTTATAACTGGCGTTCAGAGTACATTATGCGTGAAGCTCCAAACTGGTACTTAAACCGTACTCACGAAGCATTCGGTACATTAGACTTCAGTGGATCTTGGGCAGCAACTGACTATTTAAATATTACTTTTGAAGCGGTAAATATCTTAGAAGAAGATAGCTTGCAAACAGGTGCTTATGCTTCTGGTTCTGCTCCTTCTGCGGATTTAGAGCTTGGTTTCCCATCATGGACTTTCGAAGGTGAAGCAACGTATAAAGTTGGTTTTGCTGTTCGTTTCTAGAACACTTAGATTCAAATAATAAAACATAGTTTTATGAATAAAGCCCAGCTAATGCTGGGCTTTTTACGTATTATGTTCATTAATATATTGGGCGTGATTTAGATGATAATGTTTTGGGGTTTTGTATGACTATTAAAAAAATTGCAATTGTAGGTGGTGGCACCGCTGGCTGGTTAGCAGCAAATCACCTTGGTAAAGCGCTTTATAAAAGATCTGATATAGCTATTACCTTAATTGAGTCACCTGACATTGCCCCTATAGGTGTTGGTGAAGGTACAGTTCCTGATATAAAAAAAACCTTAGCAAGCTTTGGTATTAGTGAAACAGACTTTATCCGCCAGTGTGATGTCACTTTTAAACAGTCGATTAAGTTTGTTAATTGGTTAGATAAAGATAAACATGGTGAAGACAATTTTTTTCATCACTTATTTGATGTACCTAACCGCGATGATAGTGAAAATTTAACAGCGCATTGGTTAACTGAAAATAATGGCAAAGCTTTTGCTGAGCAAATATCAGCGCAATTTAAAGTGTGCGAAGAGGGTAGAGCACCAAAACAAATAACCAGCCCGGAATATCAAGGGGATCTTGCTTATGCATATCACTTAAATGCCGCGAAGTTTGCCAAGCTACTGGCCGATAATGCGCAAACTAAATTTGGTGTTAAACACCTATTAACACATGTTAGTGATGTAAACCTTAGTGATGACGGTTCTATAGCTTCATTAACCACTAAGAATGATGGTGATTTAGCTTTTGACTTTTATATTGATTGCTCAGGCTTTGAATCCTTACTTATCTCTAAGGCGATGAAGGTGCCTTTTATTGATGTTTCAGAGCAGTTGTTAGTTAACACCGCTCTTGTGGTGCAAGTGCCAACCGATAAAGACTCAGATATACCGCCGTATACTATCGCTACGGCACACCAAGCAGGCTGGATTTGGGACATAGCCTTACCCAACAGACGCGGTGTAGGTTTTGTCTACTCAAGTAATCATATGAGTGATGATGAAGCACAAATTAAGCTAGATCATTATTTAGGCGGACATAACCCTGAGTTGGTATACAAAAAACTGCCAATGAAAATAGGTTATCGCGAAAAATTTTGGCACAAAAACTGTGTCGCCTTGGGGTTAGCTCAAGGTTTTTTAGAGCCATTAGAAGCGACATCTATATTGCTAACAGATTTTGCTGCCAACTTTCTTGCACAACGCTTCCCTAGTGAGAAAGAAGATCTCTTGGTACTTGAAAAGCGCTTTAATCATGCTATGGGACATGCATGGAAGAGAGTGGTTGATTTTATTAAGTTGCATTACTGTTTATCAGACCGAGATGACTCATCTTTTTGGCGTGAGAATAGAGATCCTAGCACCATGTCGACAGAGCTAAAGGAGAAATTAGCTTTGTGGGAGAACTTTACGCCGATCAGTGATGATTTTTTTAGTCAATTTGAAGTGTTTTATTTGGAGAACTTTCTATTTGTCTTATATGGCATGAAATATAAAACGAAATTGACTAGGGGGGAGAAAACTGACTCGAAAGACCGCATTGCCGCGCTGCAAGGTATCACCGCTAGCTTAATAAAGAACTTACCTGAACATAGGGCATTACTAGAGAAAATTAACAAATTTGGTTTACAGGCACTTTAACCGGAGGGGCTGTATAGTTAACGCTTATGCTATACAGCCATGTATCAGTTTAAGCTTCTGCGGAGCTTTTGTTTAAGTTGATTTGTAGCTTAGCAAGTCTTGCTATTTGGTGCATTGAGGACAAGTGAGCATAGATGATTGGTAATAAACCTTTGCTGCGTAATTCATTAAACTCATCATCTGGTAATGCTTCTAGCTTCTTCTCATCAATTACATAAAGTCCGTTAAGGGATAATTTCTCTTCACCAGCCAAATTAATATTAAGTGACTTCAATGTTAATAATTTTTTATTAGCCAAATATTGCATGATAGCACTGGTTTGCTCATGTCTTTCTGCGACATCAAGTAAGTGTTCAGTTCTTGCTTTAAGGTAATCCGTTTGTTCACCCTTGTCATCGAATAATGTTTGTCCCGAATCGTTATTAATCATAGAGCTATCAGTATCTATACAGACAAAGCAGTTATCATCATCTTCACTTTGTTTGACCAGGGAGAATGGGTAATTAAAGAAGCTGCTAGGGATCACTTCAGCCGGCCAGTTTGCAGTTTGGCAATACAAGTTTATACCGGGCTTAAGTCCCATCATAGCCACGGCAGTAAATTGCCCCGTTTCAGTATTTTTAACAAAAGCAATGGGAAACTCTGCAGCTAAAGGAATAAAATCCTGCACAACAACAGGTATCAGGTGTTGCTCTTTAAAGCGGGTGAAGTCTTTTTTATCTTGAACTTTAAGTGCCGCATGCTGCTGGTGATTTAAGGGGACAATATTTGTCATTATATAAAGACTCCGATGTTAGTATTTCAATTATTAAGTTTGGTTGTATTTGATAACTTTGGATTATTTTATCTAGTCATGGCGCTAAAATACTCGCAAATGAGGTGATAGAGAAACGGCCATTAGCGGTATCGCCACTATAGCTTTCTTTCGATGTTAAGTTAGCGCCGTGTAAAAGGTTGCCTTGATAGATAACAAGACGATTGAATTTTGCCTCTATCTTTAATACTTGCTCAAATAAGCTGGTTGAATCTGTTATGTAGCCATTATGCTCGTTCGATTTTGAGCTAACCTCATTGAGCATATCATCAAGAATCACTTCATCCTGTTCATTAAGCTCAACTATATTTTTTGGAATATACCGATAAATGCTAGTACCGCCAAGCTCTTGACCTGAAAGGTAATGAACAAAAGCATACTCTGAGCTTTTACAGCTATCTACATGCGGCATTTTTTGTTCGGTAAGTAATTGCGACGGTGGGCAAGTGACTAATGAAATCAGGCTTTTGTGGATAATAGCTGTGGATTGTTCACGACCTACTAATTTAGGGATAATGCTTTGTTGGAAAAAAGCGTGTAGCAAGCGTATATACGGCTCTGGCATATTGTCACGAACGCCAGGGTAATATGAATTATCCGCATGCATGGGATTGAAATAGGCAATGTTCTTGGCGAAGTCCATCACACTATCAGCACTTAGAAGAAAGTCATCAATGATATAAGCATTTAAATTCGTATAAGGAATTGAAACTTCTTGTATTTTTAACTTCGGATTTAACGTTAAGTTTTTCATTTTACTGCTTATTTTATGCTGTCTTAATAAATATTGATACGGTATAAATATAGCTTATATCAGAACCTTTGAAATTAATATACTTACATTTGACAGCGCTGTCAAAGGTCGGTGTAGCGAGTAGTTATAACTATATTCGTGATAAATAATAACGCGCTTTAATTATTGCTATGAATTAGCTAGTAAAAATCAGTTAACTGGGATTAAAAGACCCCTGTCAAATTTATGATCTTGTAATCACTTTGGTGTTTTGTGTATTTAATTTTGACAGCGCTGTCAAAATTGAGGATAGTTAAGCTAACAATAACATCTAAAGCAATGCAGCTTTATCACTGAAAGTTGTAAAAGGTCCTTTAAAATGTACATTAGCAAGATGAATAAAAAAGTTTTAGCGCTTACTATTGCCGCTAGCTTATCGCTACTCGGTTGTGAAAAATCCCCTGCGCCAGCTGTTGATACAGGTGAGAAAATTAACTTACAAGCTATTTACTCTGTTGCTCAAAGTGATATTGATAACATTGCCCAGCACTTAGAGGTTAACTAT
>JALJPA010000195.1 GCA_022969215.1 Colwellia sp.
GAGCTTTAGCTTGCGGTGGAAAGTGTTTTTTAACATAGACTTTGCCAACTACTTCACCGATATTTTGATTAACCACACTAACGCCACGGCGCCACATTGGCAATTGTGTTTTTACACCACGTAAGGTCTTGCCATAAAATTCAAAATTTTGTTGATCAAGCTCTTGGGTTAATCGGCTAGCAGTGCTATTAATCACGCCCCACTTCAAATAGACATGCCAAGTATAAATTGGTGTATCTTTGATGATGTTATTCAGTGCCTTCATGTAGTCTATTTGCGTAACGACCACGCCATCTATATCGGTAAGACCCGATTGTGCTAAGAAGCCATCCCAGTTAAAATCTGGCATAAGTTGAGTCAGCTCAGGGGTAGGTATTTTATTATAAAGAGCAACCATATCGCGAGTTTGCTCTTTTTTCATCTGATGACTTGCCAGCTTAGTTTCTAAGGCAAAGATATCTTTAGCAGCCGCTTTGGGGTTAGCTAATCCGGCTAGGGTTAGCATTTTTTCAATATGGCTTAGGTAACTTGCTCTGAGTTCTTTTGAAGTATCGTCCTCTAAGAAATAATATTCTCTGTCTGGCAAGCCCAAACCTGCTTGCCAGGTATATCTCATATAAGAGTTTGGATTTTTAAAATCGACATACTGCCCAAGATTAAATGGAATGGCATAACCGAGTTTATTCGCTAAGGCAAAATGTATCGCTAATTCTTCATGATTAGTAATGCCATCTATTTGGCTAAATTCTTGGTGAATTGGGGCTAAACCAATTTTATTACGGGTATCCCAATCAATATAAGATTGATATAAATCACCGACTTTTTGCTCATTAGAGCCTTGGGGGAAATTACCGGCAGAAGCGGCTTCTATTATCGCTTTAACATCAGTTTGAGACTGCTCGTGCACTATAGTGCCTATACCATAAGATGATTTGTCAGCGGGGATTTCGGTTTTCTTTATCCAATTACCATTAGCGTAAAGGTTAAAGTCATCACCAGGTTTTACCGTGGCATCGATGGAGGTAATATCTAAACCAGAAATGAGCACTGGGCTGCTATTTTCATCATTTGCTGCATTTAAACTATTACTGTTATTACAGCCCATTAATCCTATAAGTACCGTTAAAGATACTAATGTCTTTTTCATCGTAACGTCCTTTTTGTATTATTATTGCTTATTGCTTTCTCACTAGCCGAGTAGTCGATTTTGAGCTATCTATATGGATAGCTCAAAGTTAACACTAGTGTAGGTCTGTTAACTATTAATTAACAAAATATCAGTTAACAACATATCAGCAAACGTAAGTCGTCGCAATTCAGCAATGAGTTTTGGGGCATAAGTGGAAGGTATGTGAAGGTTAAATGGCGCGTATCTGTTTTGCTAATGTAGGTTTATTTCGCTTTGTGAGCTGTTCGGCTATTTGCGCTCTTAATGCTGTAGGTTTGTTCTGACTTAACTTAAAGCGACCTTCAATACGGCTAATGGTGAAGGTAAAAACAGTAATCGCTTTTAGCATGTGTTCAATAGCATGGCTTGGCGCTGAAGCAAGTGACCAAGCAACTTGCTTATTCGGTGGTGTTAGTTTTTGTTGCACTTTAATTTGTTCAAAATGATCACTGCTGATCAGCATATGCTGGTATTTTTCATCAAGGTCAGTCACCTCAGTAACTTGGCCACTAACATGTACTTTTGCGTAGTTCCACGTGGGAACTTTTTGCATTGAACTATGTTCAGCACTGACATCATTAGGGGAAATATAATCATCTTCACCGTGAAATATTAGGGTGATATTTTTTTTGCCTTCAGCATTATCTTTATAGCCACCTCTATTGTCATAGTCATCGCCATTGTTAGCAGCAGCTTTAAGGTGTTTTGCTAAGGGGTGTTGATTACTAACATGGCCCATTAACGGATGACCTATCAACAGCTCACTCTCATTTTCTTTCATCTTTACTATTGTGCTGTCGGTAAAGTGAAAGGGAATGTGGCTAATATCTAGTTCATTATTGTTATCAAAAAATAGTAATGTCGCTAATGGGCTTTGCTCGATAACTTCAAGCAAAGCAAGCTGCTGCTTGGTATTAATAAAATGCTCAGCGGGGTACATGGCTAAACTCCTCTTGGCTTTTTCCTGTAGCTAATAGTTGTTGTTTTACCTGTGGCCAGTCTTCATCGATGATGCTAAAGAGTGCAGTATTTCTATAGTCGCCATTAGGTGCACGGCGATGCTTTCTTAAAACCCCTTCGAACTGACCTCCAATTCGCGTTATGGCATTACGTGATTGCTGGTTATTTTCGTTCGTACAGATTTCTACGCGAACCATTTTTAACTGCTCAAAAGCATGTTTAAGCATTAAGTATTTGGCATGGGAGTTAACATGGCTGCGTTGAAAATTCGGGGTGATAAAGGTATGACCAAGTTCAATGGTTTTATCTTTGTCATTGTAACGAAACAGTCTAGTTGAGCCGATAACGGCATCGGTTTCTTTATCACTTTCTTTATTATTTACTTTATTAATGATGACAAAAGCAAGCTCTAGCCCTTGGTCCATATTTTTGATGGCTTCTGCTAGCCAAGGTTTAGCAATATCTTGGCTTTGGCAGCGGTTGATGGGCATGTGTTGCCAAACTTGCGGGTAATTACCTGCTAAGCAATACCCTTCAAGGTGCTGCATTGTCATGGGTACTAATTTTATTAAGCTGGTTTCTAGTGTTATCGCCTTAAGAGGTAATGACTCCAGAGGACAAGGTTTAATAGGGAAATCTTTTAACGCTGCTGTTTTTAACATAAGTTGCTGCATAAATTGGCTAGTTAGTGGTTGTTATTATGATTGTCTTTGGTATAACTACTACAACCAGATTTTTATAAGTTGATAGACCAGATTGAAAGCCTTAACTTTGAAGTTTAATTTAACCCCAGACTCTGAAAGCTTAAATAAAAATGAGACCTTAGCTAAAAAAGCAAAATATATAGCCATCGCCGATGCGTTGCGACAAGCCATTAAAGATGGACAGGTTGCTCCCACTGAAGCTCTGCCATCAGCACGTAAACTTGCTCAGCAGTTAGCGGTTAATCGTCATACTATTATGGCGGCATTAGCTGAGTTAGTAGCACAAGGTTGGGTTGAAGCGAAAGAGCGTTCGGGTTATAGGGTGGTCGAGTACTTACCAATTCAAACTAGTCGGCAAGTAAATAAAGTGGCGCAAACGCAGCAAAACTTTGCTTGGCAGTTTCGCTTCAAACAAAACGTGCCGGTCACACCAAAACTAAAAGCGAGCCAATACCCCTATAACTTCTCCGGCGGCCAGCCTGATATCAGAAAGTTTCCCTTTGATGAGTTTAAAAGTCATTTTTCGCAAGTTTGTCAGCGGCCTAAAATAGATGATTTAGGCTATGGTGATAGTCTTGGAGAAGTAGGGCTCATTAAAGAAATCGCCACTTATCTAAGGCGTGTTCGCTCGATTACTGATAAAGAATTGATGATTTGTAATGGCTCACAAGAAGCCTTGTATATGATTTCACAACTGCTGTTACAACCTGGCGATAAGGTTGCGGTTGAACAACTAGGTTACCCGCCAGCTTGGGCTGCTTTTGAGCGTACCGGTGCGAAGTTAATTGCCATCAAACAAGATGATCGTGGTATAGATCCTGAGCATCTGGCGCAAGTATTTGCTCAGGGTAAGGTAAAGCTACTTTATCTGACGCCATTACATCAATATCCAACCACAGTATCTCTTGATATCAGCAGGCGTATGCAAATATACCAATTAGCGGTGCAATATGGTGTTGCCATAGTGGAAGATGATTATGATCATGAGTTTCACTATGACAGCCAACCCATTGCACCTATGGCTAGCGATGATCCTGCAGGCTTAGTTATTTATATTTCTACCTTTTCAAAACTGATGTTTGGCGGCGCGCGTATTGGTTATGTGGTGGCAAATAATGTCTTAATTGAGCAGCTAGCGGCTTATAAAATGTTGATGAACCATAAGAGCAATGTCTTAATGCAGCAAACGGTGGCTAAATGGATGCAACAAGGTGGTTTTGAAGGACACTTGCGCCGTATGACCCGGTTGTATCAAAAGCGTCGTGATTTTATGGTATCACTCTTACAAAGTTATCAAAGGCAGGGCCTGCCATTACACTTTGAAATCCCCGCTGGCGGCATGGCGATATGGCTTGATACAGGAAAGTCTATTGTGGGTCTTAAAGAAAGGCTTATGGCTAAGCAGGTGTATTTACAAACAGAAATAGAATTTAGCCGACTCAACAACTTACCAGATGACTCACATGTTCATTTAGCAAGTAACTTACCTAGTGATGCGCTAGAGCAAGATTACCGTTTTATTCGTTTGGGTTTTGCCGCAATGAATGAAACCGAAGTTGAACAAGGTTTGAGCATTGTAATGGACGCTTTATATGGTAAAGGTGTGAGGGAATAATAAAGTATCATGCTCAAAAGTCGGTGAACTAGTTTCAGCTTTTACCACAAAGCGGCCTTAATTAAGACTCGTAATTATCACAGTAAATAGTCCGCTTCCGACCATAGCGGTCGTTCACATAATTGTATTGGTAAGACTTAAAGTGCGCATTGCGTAAATTAACCTAACATTTTTTTGCCATATATTTTCTAATGAGTGTTAACAAATATTAATAAAAAGCTAAAGTGCTTATCTATATTATCTAAATTCCTTTTATTGCATATTGGTAGGAAAATTATGTCGCGTCTTTATATGTAACGGTACAAAAATTACAATTAAAGTTGCTGCTTAATTCTCAATTAAATCAATATATACCAAAAAGTGTCAGGTTTTTTTTCATTATTCACCCCATAAAAGTTAATAAAATGTTAATTCATTGAATGTATTACGTTTTATTAATATGGAACATTTGTTGCTTTATCATCAATAATTCTAATAATACCTAAATATAAGTGGAGTTCGTCTATGAAAAAAATTTGCTTAAACAAAGTTCTAATTGTTATTTCCTGTTTTAGCTTATCCTTTTTACCAGGCTGTGAGGAAGGCTCATCAGATGATGGGTACACCACGAATGTTTCAGTGGAAACTCAGTCAAAGCATATAAAAGCCCTTTTCTTTGGAGTGGGTCCTTATGCATATAAAAACAGCGTGAGTGGCGGCGGCGTTGGTCCTAGTTCACGCTGGACATCATTTCGTCGTGATAGCTTGGTAGAGATTATTCTTCCGGCCAAAACTAGCGATGTAGACTATGAGTTCGTTGTCGAGGAAATAGACCGACTCAATACAGCGATCGCCGGCTATTTCACCCTTACGGTTATTTTAAGTGGCAAAGATGAATTGACTTCAGCTAATGATAATCAGATAACAGTAAACATCGTTAATTCTGACGTTATGAAAAAGAACTGTGGAGAGGCTGGCGGTGGCTGTATTCAACAGAAATTCTATAAGCCTGATGATCACTTCATCAAATCAGGGGTTTCATATTATCCAACCAGCGAAGGCATTTTTGATATTCACGAGATCGGCCATGGCATTGGGCTTAGCGATGTTAATCCAGGCGCTTTTCCGGAAGGAACCATGGCTTCAGCTGGTGGTAGGCATATTCCTAAGTTTAGTGACTCAGAGCTGGCGGCGATCAATAGGGTCTTTACTTCGGGCCTAAAAGTAGGCGCTACAGAGCAGGACTTCTGGGATGCGGGTTTGATCCCCTAACAGCACGCTCTAGTGCATTTGTTGGTATGGTCCAACGACAATGAATTATGAAAACCTCAATTAAATCCTGCAGTGCGAGAAGTTTCGGCTAATCGCTCAACTGTTTATCGTAGGTTCATTTAGCCGCTTATAGCGGCGTTAACGATACAAACACTAATCCAAATAAAAATTTAATTCTCCCTTGTTAACTTCCGCTTAGCGCACTTTGAAGTCATTATTATTTGATTTCAAACATTGTAAATTGCACTGTATAAGGGAATGGGTGCAAAATCCCATAGCGAATTTTTGTCAATAATTATTATAAGGACATTTTAGTGGGAATTTTTGAGCGTTATTTATCTGTTTGGGTCGGCTTAAGCATTGTACTTGGTGTGATCTTAGGCTTATGGCAACCTGATGTTTTTAAAGTGATTGCTGAGCTTTAAATAGCACACGTTAACATTGTAGTTGCTGTTTTTATTTGGGTAATGATTTACCCAATGATGGTTCAAATTGATTTTTCAGCAATAAAAAATGTCGGTAAAAACCCTAGAGGACTGATGTTAACCATCATTATTAATTGGCTGATTAAACCTTTTACTATGGCAGCATTAGCCTGGCTATTTTTTAACTTCCTCTTTGCTGATTTAGTTGATCCCGCATCAGCTCAAGAATACATTGCAGGTATGATTTTATTAGGTGTTGCACCTTGTACAGCAATGGTATTCGTTTGGTCTCAGTTAACAAAAGGTGACCCTAACTATACTTTGGTTCAAGTATCGGTAAATAACGTAATTATGATATTTGCTTTTGCTCCCATTTCTGCATTTTTACTTGGTGTAAATAATATTCAAGTACCTTGGGAAACGTTAATAATATCAGTGGTACTTTATGTTTTATTACCTTTAATAGCGGGGGTTTTTACCCGAAAACTATTGAACAATGGTAAGGATGAACAATCACTAAATAACTTATTAGCATCGTTAAAACCTTGGTCGGTTGTTGGCTTGCTAGCAACGGTAGTTTTATTATTTGGATTTCAAGCGAACACCATTGTAGAAGATCCCAAAACTATCGGCTTAATAGCAATTCCACTAATGATACAAACTTACGGTATTTTCATTATTGCTTACTTGGCAGCAAAGTGGATGAAACTTTCATTTAACATTGCTGCACCAGCCTGTTTAATTGGTACATCAAACTTTTTTGAATTAGCTGTAGCGGTAGCTATTTCACTTTTTGGTCTGCATTCAGGTGCTGCTTTAGCAACTGTTGTAGGGGTACTTGTTGAGGTGCCTGTTATGTTATCTTTAGTCTATTTTATTAATCGCACACAACATTGGTTTCAATAGAATTTAACCGCAGCCTGGGAGCAGGCTGCTTATCAATACCCGTTGGCAAAACGCATTGTTAGTAATAGCTTGTTCAATTCTTTGCTATCTAGTTCTTTTTCTTTACTGGTAACATGCGGGTTAGGGTATTATCTTTTTGAATATAGTGGTGCATTAAAGCGGCTAGAGCATGAAAGCCAATAAGGTAGTAACCCCATGAGCCAATCTCTTTATGCCAACCTTCTAATATTTTTCCGAAAGGTTTGTCATAAGCAATAAGCGCAGGCAGTTCTAGCCCGAAAAAGGGAATGACTTTGCCTTTTGCACTGAGCACAAACCAACCAAAAATTGGCATGGCAATCATAAAAAAATAGAGCATTAGATGAGCCATTTTGGCCCCCCAAGCCTGCATAGCCGAAAGTGGCGGGGTTATTTTAGGCGTAATTTGCACGCAACGTAGATAGAGACGGACACAGACGAGGGTAAAAACCAATAAACCTAGCATAAAGTGTATCGTTTTGAAGAGGTCTCGCATGTCGGTGCCTTTTTCAAAAAACACTCTACCTTCAATGCTGGCGAAAATAAAAATCATTAAAACCACCATTAACCAGTGAAGTTTTATTGAGACAAGCCCGTAGTGATCTTCAGTATTTTTCCAAGACATATTCAGACCTTACTTTATTGGGTTTTTACTTACTTTTAGGGACGAAAGTACTCGCTAAATCAGCGATGTCATCGACACTTTTTGCCAGCTCTTGCATTTGCTCAGCAACACTATCGGTTTGCTGCCAAGTAGTTTCAGTATTGTCAGCAATATCATTTAAATGATTGTTGATTTCATGTGATACACAAGATTGCTCTTCTGCTGCGGTAGCAATTTGAGTGGCGGCTTGGTTAATGTTTTGCATTTTCTCAACCACTAAATCAATTTGCTTATGTGATGCTTGCGCACTATCGACACAGTATTGTGCTTCATCTTTGTTTTTATTCATTAAGGCAACCCATTGCTCTATGGTATTAAGCATAATGGTTAAGCGTTGATGAATTTTTACTGCGGATTCTTGTGTACGTGATGACAAGTTACGTACTTCATCAGCAACTACGGCAAAGCCTCGACCATGTTCACCCGCGCGTGCCGCTTCAATGGCAGCATTTAATGCTAGCAAGTTAGTTTGATCGGCAATAGATTGAATTTCCTCCATCAATTCACCAACATTATTAGCAGACTGCGTTAAGCTATCAGCAGAGCTTGAAGCATTCTCTACCGCTTGCGCTAATTGGCTAATTTTATCACTGGTTTCATAAATACTTTTTTGTGATTGCTCGCAGTGTTCGAAAGTTATTTCTAATTCGCTAGCAACATTAACGGTATTTTGGGCGATATCTTGCGTTGATTCTTGCATTTGACTCATAGCAGTACTTAACTGTTCTAAATCATTTTTTTGCTGTGCTAGGGTGGTGCGGGTATCGTTTAAACCTTGGCTTACTTTCGCCATTACTGCTTTTATTGGTTTCGCAGCATCAAGGGTACGCTCTATGATGGCTTTGATTTTGGTTTTTAACAGTGAGAAATTAAAATCAAAAACACTGGCGCTGCCTTTACCGAAATAGACTTTACGTGATACTGAGTCGAATACCGTTTGCATGCGCTGAGCACGCATAGCTGTCGGGATTATATCTGACCAAAATATGATAATAGGGGTAACTGCGCTCAGGCCGGCAATAACTGAAGCAAGTAAGCCAAGCTGAGTGAAAATATAACCTTGAGCTAAGACAGTGAGCAATATTAAAAAAGCAAATTTATGGTTCTTAGTAAACTCAAAAGTTACCCAGTTATTTTGTCTGTTGAGTGCTTGATAGATGTGTTCAGCATCGCTAGCAAGCTTAGTGCTTGCCACA
>JALJPA010000196.1 GCA_022969215.1 Colwellia sp.
AGCTACGTCGACCCTAACAGGTGCCAATAAACCAAATATCTCAGTAGTCAGTTGGGCATCGATCATCATGTATTTAGCATTGTTTTCCGGCTCACTGGTTGCTGGCGGTAACATGCCCTGCGCCATTAATATTCTGGCTTGTTGATTAGCTTCCCATAAAAAATTTTCTTGAACCGCTTTAGAATCCGGAAATTTTTTAAACAGTGGCGCATCTTGTTCTGAATAAGTGTGTTTTAACCAACCCATTCGGATTTGCTCAGCAGTCAACAGACTAGTTTGATGGTACTCATGTAAATACTGATACATGTATTCAATATCGCTATCATCATCTGCGCCCCAAGGTTGGCCCTTTTCGACAAAGAAAAACTCGATGGTATCGCTATGAGGGACACCTTCTCCCCAGATGGCAGGTAAATCCTTACTACCCCAATCTTCATCGGTATAAAATGGCATAGTAGCTGGCGTGCCTACTTTATCCATTTCAGTTACTAAGCCGGTCCAGTTAGCGATACTTTGCCCTAACCAGAAGCCATGTAACTTATCTTGATAATCGGCTCTTGAAACAACAATGTACTTGGCATTTTCAGTCCGAGCCGCTTCTTTTTCTTTGATAGAATCACTGACAATATCAGTGTTATCGTTTTCTGCACACGCAGATAAAAAAATCATCACGACTAAGTATAAAAATAGCTTTGCTAATTTCATCGACTATCTCCAGTTAATATAAATGGATATTTAAATTATGTGCGGGTTAGCATCGAAGCAATTGAAAATATTGAACAATAGATTTTTGGGGTGGTAAAGGTAAAGGTACTCAGTACAGTATTTAAAAATAATATATTGTGCATGAGTACCTTTCAATGCCTGACGAATCGCTAACTACTGTTAGCTAGATGTCATTTACTGTTGGTAGTTAAAGCGTGCTTTTAGATGAATATCTTCAAGGGATGTTCCAAGTAAGACTTCAAAATCACCCACTTCAGCTAGCCAATCATTAGTCTTTATATCCCAAAAAGATAAATCACGTTTATTCAGTGATATACTGATTTTTTTACTTTCACCTGGCGCTAAGAATACTTTGGCAAAACCTTTCAGTTCTTTTGCTGGTCTATCAACACTGGATTCAACGTCATGTAGATATAATTGCACCACCTCGGCGCCAGCAACTTTACCGGTATTTTTAAGCATTGCTGTCACGGTAATACCTTCATCAGCAGTAATACTTGCTGCCGATAAGGCAATATCCGTTAAAGCAAAGTTGGTATAGGAAAGACCGTGACCAAAGGCAAAGGTAGGTTTGATTTTTTGTTGTTCAAACCAACGATAACCAATGAAAACGCCTTCGGTGTATAAACTTTCTTTGGCGTTGTAATCATTCAAGGCTATTGGCGCAGTATCTTCTAAACGAGCCGGTAAAGTAATTGGCATTTTACCACTTGGGTTAACAGCACCGGTTAAAATATCAGCAAAGGCATGCCCTGCTTCCATTCCACCATACCAACCCCAAACAATCGCGTTAGCTTGCTCTGCCCAAGGCATTTCAACGGCTGAGCCAGCAACAAGGAATACCACGGTTTTTTCATTGGCGGCAATCAAGTTACTAATAATTTCATCTTGTGAGTTAGGTAGTTTCATATCAGGTCTGTCGATTGACTCCCTGTCATCACCATGGCTCAAGCCGCCAAAATAGATAACTGCATCGGCTTGTTTAGCTGCGGCAATATATTCCGCTTCACTGGCAAATAATTCGCCCGGCGCATTCCAACCTAAGGTGAAGTGTTCACTGCCATCATACTCAATTTCAAAGGTATAAGATTTACCAGCGATTAACTCGATATCATGAGTTAAGGCGATAACCTTATTTGTATTAATTGCATTTGATGATTCAGCGCTACTCAGTTGATAATCAATAACTGTTTCATCATTTATTTTTAATTGAAAATTACCCAAGGTTTCAACATTCAATTGGTGTAAACCCGTCATTAAAGGTTTAATTTTTGCAGCCATAGTTATGTACTGAGTGTTGATGCCATCTTTAGCGCTAAATTTTGAATCAACAATCCAAGATTGCTCGATTAAGTCTTTACGAGCTGACTCAGCAAAGTATGAGATATTCCATGCTGGTGTACCCGTCCAATGACGACTCTCAACATAATCACTGGCAATGGCAGCCAACTCACTGCTGCGTGCTCTCATCACAGTAATATTTACCTGATCCCCAAAGTGTGCCTTTAAACCGGCTAACGGCGTCACTTCATATAAAGATTTTACTTCTGATGAACCGCCACCTGTGCCATGTTTTTTATCGGCATTCGGGCCAAGTACCAGTATATTCTTCAGTTGTTTTGTATCTAAGGGTAAAACTGCTTTAGTACCAATAATGTCATTTTTCAATAACACCACACCTTCGGTGGCAATTTTACGGGCAGCAGCTTGATGCGCTTTAGTATTTCTTGCACCCGGTAAGCGATTTTCATCGTACATACCTATGGTGTGCTGTACTCGTAAAATACGTCGAGCTTTTTCATCGGCGACAGATTCAGGGATTTTACCCGCTTGTATCATTTCTAAAAAAGGTTTAGCCAAGAAGTAGTCTTGATAATCAGCAACATCAGTGCCCATTTCTAAATCTAAGCCATTTACTGCGGCATCATAAGTATTAATATCAACATGCCAATCGGTCAGTAATACCCCTTGATAGCCCCACTCACCTTTTAGTATATCCATAACCAAGTGTTTGCTTTGATTAGCATTGGTGCCATAGTACTCATTATATGACCCCATCATGCCTAGTACTCCCCCCTCTTTAACTGCTGCTTCAAAGGCGGGTAAATACACTTCTCTAAGAGTACGTTCATCTGGTTTGGCATTAACGCCTGTGCGGTTTAGCTCTTGTGTATTTAAGGCATAATGTTTAACTGTTGCGGCAACATCATTGGCTTGAATGGCTTTAATTTGCGGCACCACTAATTTTGCCGCCAAAATTGGGTCTTCACCCATATATTCAAAGTTTCTGCCATATAAAGGTAGGCGAGCTAAGTTAACACCTGGTCCTAAGATAAAATCTTTTTTTCTGTTCCGGGCTTCAGCACCTAAGACCTGACCGTGCAAACGAGCCATCTCAACATCCCAGCTAGCGGCAACTGAGGTAAGGTGAGGTAAATAAGTCGAATGATCATTGGTCCAACCTGCCGACGCCCAAGTATGACGTTCTATTTGATGACGAACACCATGAGGGCCATCAGATAACCACATTTCAGGAATACCAACACGATAAATGGCATTGATATGAAATTTACCACTGGCATGGGCCAAGGATACTTTTTCAGGCAATGTCATTTCTGCCAATAATGCCTCTACATCTTGTTCTACTGTCGCTAAACGAGCTTCAGCATGTGCCACATCTGTATTAACTACTGTGTTGGCTGCTTTATTGGCGCCTTTGTTGTCCATAGTGGCTTCATTGTCATGTACACAACCACTAAGACCTACCGTTAGGGTAAGTGCCGCAGAAACAAGCATAGAGATTTTTAGTTTACCTTTGATAAATATAGCTTTCATTAACCAACCTTTTTCAACTTCTTAATTTGGGATTAACAATAAATGTAAGCGCTTACATTTATTGTTATAACATAATATCTACCGATATGTTTAGCAAGTAAATATTGCACTTCTTGACACTTTTTATTCGGCTAAGTACTGAGCTGAGTACTCATTTGGGTACTCAGCTATGCCTTGCAGTACTTAGCAATAAAGTCTTTTTGCATCGGCATTGTCGCTACTGACTTTTGAATGACAGCGTAGATATGTTTCAGCCTACGTTCAACCTCATCTTCAGGCAAAATGTCAACTAGCGGATGATAGCCACGAGGGTTTAACCCTTGACCGTGCATAACGGCTAGCCAGGATGTCTCATTAAAAAGTTCGTTGTCTTGACGGTAAATTCTGCCATTGGCTTGGTATAAAGCCATTTTCGCTGCTAAACGATCGGACACTTTCATACTCTGACAATCACGCCAGAACTCTGAATCGTCACGGTCGGTGGCTTTGTAATGTAAAACAATAAAGTCGCGGATATACTCAAGCTCAGTATTCATCTGAGCATTGTAGGTATCAATATCTATTTGCTCAAAACCTTGGTGCGGGAATAAAGCCATTAACTTACCAATTGCCGATTGAATGAGATGCAAACCAGTCGATTCCAACGGCTCAACAAAACCAGCGGAAAGACCGATGGCAATACAGTTTTTATTCCAGCCTTTTTTACGAACCCCTGTTTGCCAACGCAAGAAATTTGGCTCACCAATAGGCTCTCCTTCCATTTGTTCTGTTAATATTTTTACCGCATCTTCGTCACTAACATACTTGCTCGGATAGACATAACCATTACCGACTCTATGCTGTAGAGGAATTCGCCAAATCCAACCTGCTTTTTGCGCCTTGGCCTGAGTATAAGGATATAAGACATCTGTTTCTTTAGGCAGACAAGGTATAGCAACGGCGCTATTGCAGGGTAAGGTATCACTCCAATCAATAAAGCCTGTTTTCAAAGCACCTTCAATCAGCAAGGCTTTAAATCCTGAGCAATCAATAAACAAGTCCCCTGTCACCCGTTCACCACTTGCCAATAAGACACTATCAATAAAACCATCACTGTCGCGCAGTGATACGTCAACAACTTTACCTTCACTGCGATTTACGCCACGCTCAATGGCATAATCACGTAAGTAGTCTGCATATAAGGTGGCATCAAAATGAAAGGCGTAATTAATTTGAGATAACGGAGAGTTGCCCATATTCTGTGAGCGCATAAATTTTCCTTGTCGTGCAGCCACGGCAGCTAAGGAGTATTCTTCAAGATCAGGGGTTTTACCTTGCTGATGCATCTTCAACCAATAATGATGGAACTGAATGGCATCCATATTAGTACCATGATCGCCAAAGGGGTGCATATAACCGCCACCATTTTTAGTCCAATCAACAAATTCGATGCCTAACTTAAAAGTAGCCTTGGTTTTTTTAATAAAATCATTTTCGTCTATACCGAGGATTTTATTGAATAGCGATATTTGTGGAATAGTCGCTTCACCCACTGAAACAGTGCCAATTTGATCCGACTCAATTAAGCGAATATCACAATATTTTTTCCCTAAAAGTTTCGCTAAAGTCGCGGCTGTCATCCAGCCAGCGGTACCACCACCAACAATCACTATGTTGTTAATTTTATTTAGCGCCTTTGTTGTTGCTTGCTTCATAACTTTTTTCCAAAAAACAATAAAAAAAATAAAAATAGCCGCCCCTAATGACTGGGATGAATAGAGGCGGCTAGGGGATGATAAGTGTAGATGTCATCATGTGCCCAAAATGTTAACGGTTCAATACGGTGATCTGTATTGAACCGTCATTTTACCCTTGCCAAGGCTCTAGAAAGTAGCGCGTACCACTAGACTATAACGAGTGTCATTGGTGAACCAAGAACGCGTTTTTCTATCACCTTCTTCATTAATCTGCATTGTCGTTTCGGTAATACTGTTACTGATGTTGGTACCTTGTAAACCAAGCTTCCAATTATCCGTAATATTCCAAAAAACAGATGCATCCAGTTGACCATTTGCTTCATTATAAATAGGTAATGTAGTGATAACGTCACGGGTAGTTAACAAATAATCTGAACGCCAGTTATAAGCAATGCGTGCAGATATGCCAAATTTTTCGTACAATAGAGCAGCATTAGCGTTTTGTTCTGACAAACCTTCTAAAGGCATGTTATCCCAAGCAAAATCGCCCGCATCAGTTGAATTTGAGCTTGAGTCATTCAAACCAGAGTTTGGTGAGCCATCTTCATCAATATGGGTATAGTTTAATTGAATGCCTAAACCACTAAATGCCCCGGGTAAAGTATCAAAAAATTGCTGGTAAGCAATTTCCACGCCTTTTATAGTTCCTTCATCACCATTAGTAGCACCCGAAACTTGTACCTGTTGAGTTACGCCATTATTTGTGTAATCGCGTAATGTGACTCCATTAATGAAATAATTAGATAAATCTTTATAAAACACTGTAGTAGTTAACGAGCCGGCATCAGCAAAATACCATTCCAATGATAAATCATAGTTATATGACTC
Source organism: Colwellia sp. (assembly GCA_022969215.1). GTDB lineage: Bacteria > Pseudomonadota > Gammaproteobacteria > Enterobacterales > Alteromonadaceae > Colwellia. The sequence continues at coordinate 6,126 of JALJPA010000196.1, forward strand.
CATTGGCTTGAGATAAGGGTTACCTGTACTTGCGGTATAACGTGCATATTCTTTAGAAATAAGCACTGGTTCTTCACCATCTGCTAATGGCACTGAAGTATCATAGATCCTGACAGGATCTTGACCTGAGATGCCGACATAATTACGTAAGTTGCCTAATGAAGGCAGAGAAATAGCCTCAGAAAATGCAAATCTAACTAACAATTCATCGGTCAAATTTAATTTAAAGTTAACGCTAGGTAGTACATTAGTATACTCATTCGATGCGACCAATTCATTAGTCGCTTTGTTGCCAAAAGCAGCTTGCTTCGGCACTAAAAAGTGATTTTCGTCTTTTGGTTCACCTTCTGCTGATTCTCTTGGAACATCATCAGGGTAAGTGATAGCGCCAAGGGTGTCATTTTCTAGTTTTACGTACCTAACACCAATATTAGCACTATACTCATAACCGCCTATATCACCTTCAAAGTTAAACTTTAAGTAAGCTGCAGTGCTAGTTTCTTCTGTTTCGTTAACTTCTGAAGCTTCAAAATTACCTATAGAATTACTACCGCGATCTGCAAGTGGAGTCCAGCCCCAATCAACAGCTCTAGTCCCCTCTAACGCCTCATTTAAGCCTTTATAGTCTTGTACCATTGCTAATGATGGGAATAAAAAGTTATTACCACCTTCTGCGTTTAGTACTCCACCGCGTCCTAAATTATCAAAGCTAACTTCATCATAAGGCACATCCGTATCAGAATACCAAGTATTGCCACCAGCCCAACCTTCAGATAAAACGCCCCAGTTATAGGTTGATTGTCTTGTTGTTTGTTTACGGTCTGAATAACGCACACCAACTTCTATTGATTTAACAATACTCTGATCAAAGGTGTACTCAGCATCTAAACGTGTGGCAAATTCTTCACCTTCATTATCTGAAACATGATCCATTGCATTACGCCAAAAATTTACGCTAGGGTCAGTAAAAGGTGAAGACGCTTCATAATCAGCTTGGCCATTATAAGCTGGGTGATGAAGGCTAATTTTAGGTAAACCACTACCACGAAGATCCATACCAACAACCGCACGGGTAGCTCCTGCTACTGAAACATCTTCTATTTCCATATTTGCATCAACATATTGCACATCAAAATTAAGTGCTAGGCTATCGTTTGGAATAAATTTAGCATTAAAACTAAAGTCATTAACGACAGATTTTTCATCACGCACTCGCGTGACCATCGCATGCTGCATGCCATAAGTTTGTGGAGAGCCATCTCCACGCCAGCCTGCATTTGAGGTGATAATACCACTTTCATAATAACCATTTTCATCATAGTCAAAGGTTGTACCCTCAACTGGCATCATAGGGTTTTGATCATCAGCAATTTCAATGACATTTTCATTCCAAGAAAGAGTCGCTTCTGCACGTATATATTCGCCAGTTAACAATATCGTTTTATCTGGACTTTCCCACTGCAATGAACTGGTAAAACCTGTACGGTCACTATCATCTTTTTTTATACTGACACGAGCTGATTCAGGCACAAAGGTATCTTGGCCATTTACCTGTTCTTGCTGTATATAACGGCCAACTTGTGCGGCATGAGATTCTACTTTTATCTCAGAAGAAGACGCATTGATTAAAAAGCCAAAGCGTCCAGAATCAGTATCCCAAATATCGCTATACAATGCTGAAAAGGTAGGCGTAGTTTCTTCACGTAAGTCGGTATAAGTAGCATCTGCAGAAAAAGCAAATATACGTCCGTCTGAGTCAAATGCTTTACGGGTATTAAGATTTACCGTACCGGCGATACCACCTTCAATCAAATCGGCTGTTTGGTTTTTATATAGTTCTACTGAGCCCATTAATTCAGGAGAGACATCTTCAAAACTTAATCCACGACCCGAATCAGCAGAAAAGCTATCTCGACCATTAAACTCGCTTCGAACTTGACTTAAGCCACGCACAACAACACCGCCACCTTCAACGCCAAAGTGATCCGGATCATCAGCAGCGGCAAAACGTTCAATGGCAACACCAGGCATACGAGAAATTGCTTCTAATACGCTTCTGTCTGGCATAGAACCTATATCAGCAGCAGAAATAGCGTCCATTACCGTATCGGCATTCATCTTCAAGTTTTGTGCAGAAATTAAATTAGCGCGCTGACCTTTAACTTCGATAACTTCAATAGCCTCTTCTGCTGCCTTATCTTTTTTATTTGGCTCTTCTGCGGCATAAGCAGAAACCGAACTAAGTCCAATAATTGCAGATGCAATTAAAGAATATTTAAAGGTACTCTTCTGGCGTACATGTTGACGCACATTTGCCGGTTGTCTTTCCTGACAGATAGTTTTATTCATTATTAATTTCCCCTGATATGGTTCATGCAAAATGCTAAAATTGTTATTATTTTCAGGCATGAATCTTATTATTAGTGATTGGCTTTTTAGCCACTTGGGACATTAGCAATCACAATCAGGGCATTCGTCTTAGCTTAGATAAAAGCTCAAAATTGAACGTTCAACTTTAGGTATACCGTTATTTGAACTTGTGAATAACTGTAACACTATGTTATTCGGTTATTTTTGAAGAAGGTTGGTTTTTGTACTTTTTTACAAGAAAGTACAAAAATCACGTTGCATAGCCTAAATTGAGTTAATCGAGCAGAGTAAATTTCTGGAAAACATAGGCGTTGATATAGACTAAATTTTTAATACCATATACAGATTTAATATC
>JALJPA010000197.1 GCA_022969215.1 Colwellia sp.
AGTAATTGTTTGTTTAGTTAGGTGGGTACGTCGAGAAATTTCTACTCTGGAAATAGGTCGTTGAGTTACGATTTCTGAGAGCACTAAACGTAAGTTTAAGGCTTTATTTTTTTTTGAATTTGAGCCTTTCAAGTGAACACGCACCTATTATGGAATTAATGATAGTCATGACTATTGTACGCACTTTAAATTATAAAGTACCGTTTGATAAAAAGTTTTTAGTTTATTTAGCCTAAAAAAAAGATATAAAATATTAAGTCAAAATGTTTGACTTAATATTTTATATCTTTACTATAGAGTTCATTAAAGAATCAATTCGGGCTCATTTATGACACTATCACGTAACCTTCACAGTTGTAATAACTACAACTTTATAAGTAAAAGCATTACCTTTGCTTTTACTCTATTGGTCACATCTTTCGCTGCTCCTCTGTTAGCCATTGACTTTAACAGCATAAAAAATGCAGATAAATCAGAAAACATTAAATTATCTCAACAACAAATAGATAGTTTGAAAAGTAAAAAGCTTACCGCTGCATTGGTATGGCATGGTTCAAGTGCTTGGGTTAGCGCTGTTAATCAAGGAGCACAAGAAACTTTTTCTCGATTTGGTATCGAGGTAGTTGCCGTTACCGACGCACAATTTGACCCTGCTAAACAAGTTGCCGATTTAGAAAATGTCAGCATACTCAATCCTGATATTATTTTGTCACTCTCTGTTGATAGTACCAGCACTAAAAACAGCTATCGCGATGCTATTAGTAATGGCGCTAAATTGGTTTTATTAAGTAATCCTATTGAAGGTTTTATTCATCATCAAGATTACGTCGGTATCGTTACGGATGACATGTTTGGTATGGGAAAAGCTGCTGCTCAGCTAACCATGGATGCATTAAAGCAATCCGGTAAATTAGGTATTATTTATCATGATGCTAAGTACTTCATTACCAACAATCGAGATCATGCTTTTAGGCAAGCGTTAAAGTCTGCTTCCAATATAGATATTGTCATCGAGAAAGGTTTTGTTAGAGAAAGTGAAACAAGCAACATTGCGGCAGCAATGATTTTGCAAAACCCTGAAATAGAAGCAATTTATGTCTCATGGGATAGTGCGGCTGAAGGTGTTATTGAAGCATTACGGTCATTAGATAGGCCTGACATTAAGGTGATCACCCATGATTTAGGCGTCAATAACTTATTAGACATGGCAACCAATAGAAATTTATACGGCACAGTAGCTGATAGACCTTATGATATCGGCGCAACAATGGCTAAATTAGGTGCTGCAGCAATACTTGGACAACGTGCTGCACAAGTGACCATTGTACCTTTTGACAAGGTCACTAAAACAAACATTACTTCGGCATGGCAGCAAGCATTTAAAAAGCCTTTACCGAAGTTATTAACGCAAGCATTACAACAGTAAAGGACCCCTTATGAATGCTCAAATGTTATCGCTAAACCAACTGAAGCAAATTGCTTTGCACCGAGAAGCTTTTATTTATTATATTTTCTTCTTCGTTTTATTCTTTTTCGCTATCGTTTTACACGACACTGCTTTTTTAACTTTATCAAATTTTATGAATATTGTTAAACAAACAGCGCCGCTAACTATTATGGCTGTGGGATTAACCTTCGCTTTAGCGGTCGGCCATATAGATTTATCGATTGGCTCTGTTGTCGCATTAAGTGCTTTAGTTGGTGCGCTCTTATTACAACATACCGGAATTCCACTTGCTGTTTTAGGCGCCCTTTTAGTCGGGGTCACGGTAGGGTTAATTAATGGCTTACTGATTGAGCGACTGCAAGTATCATCCTTACTTATTACGTTAGGCACTATGGGCATAATCACCGGTATTGCTAGACAAATAACTAACTTAGAATCAGTACCGATTATTAATCAAGACTTTACCTTTTTCTTTGGCTCTGGAAAAGTACTAGGTTTGCCTATATTACTGCTGTGGACCTTAATAATTGGCGGTTGCGCTTATATTATTTTAAAGAAACTTGCCGCAGGACGACATTTATTAGCGGTTGGTGGTAATCCTGTAGCTGCTAGAGCCATGGGTATAAAAGTGACCAGAATACGTTTATATGCGTTAATTGCCTCATCAACGGCTGCTGCATTAGCAGGCTTACTCTATGCTGGCCGGTTACATGGCGCTCGATATACCTTAGGTGAAGCAGATTTATTAACCGTTATAGCGGCCGTTGCGATTGGCGGTACCAGTTTATTTGGTGGTAGAGCATGTATTGTCGGTGCAATTTTAGGTACCTGGTTAATGGGCATTATTAACAATGGATTAATTCTGTCTGGTTTTTCAACAAATGAGCAAATGATTGCTCGCGGTGTAATTTTGGTGATAGCTGTCGCCATCGGTGTGAAGGAGATACGAAATGGTTAGATCAGCATTAGATCAAGTGGCATTAGAGCTCAACTCAATTAAGAAAAGTTTTGGTGGCGTACATGCACTACAAGACGTGACTTTTACCATAAATAAAGGCGAAGTTGTTGGTTTGTTAGGTGACAATGGCGCAGGTAAATCAACGTTAGTTAAATGTATATCAGGGGTTTATGCGCCTGACAGTGGAGAAATTAGAGTCAACGGAAAAGCTGTTTATATTAGCTCACCTGAAGATGCTCGTGCTGCGGGTATAGAGACAGTATTCCAAGACTTAGCGATGATTCCAGAATTTAATATTGTACAAAATTTGTTTCTAAATAGAGAGATAAAACATAAAAACCCAATCCTTCGTTGGTTAGGCTGGCTTGATACCAAAGCGATGACCAAGCGGGCAAGAAAGTCTTTAAATCGATTAAATACGCGGATCCCTTGTTATAACGAGCAAATTCATAACTTGTCGGGCGGTCAACGACAAGCAATAGCCATTGCTCGAGCAGTAAATTGGGGTGCTGACATTGTCATTATGGATGAGCCTACGGCGGCACTCGGCGTTGAGCAAAGTGCACAAGTGAATGACTTGATTAAGGTCATTAGCTCACAAGGCGTGGCAGTACTCTTGATCAGCCATAACATGCAACATGTAGTCGAAACATGTGATCGGGCCGTGGTTTTATATCAAGGTAGATCTGTTGCTGACGTTGCTGTAGCTGACGTGACCAAAGAAGACTTAGTTGGCCTTATCACCGGTGCTAAAAAAATAGCAGCTTAGTCTGACACTACTTTTCTCTAAAAATATAACATCGCGAGCATGCCTAAATTCCATGATATTCGCGATAGGGCTTCGCTATGCCTAAGGAATGTGAAATGAGTTACTTAAAAAAAATTGAACAACTTATCCCGACGCTCACAATAGAAGAAAAAGTAGGCCAGTTGTTTGTCTTAGCTTTCGCCGGACAGGATAGTGAATATGCTCTCAATTTAGTAAAAAATATGCATGTAGGTGGCTTCTACCTAACAGATGACAATGCAAACACGTTAAACGAAGCGGGCATATTATCAGAACTGTTACAAAAACAAGCCGCATTACGTGCTTGTGATGCGCCGTTATTATTAGCGGTAGACCAAGAAGGTGCATGGGGCATATTGACCAAAGAAACCGATTTAGGTCCGGGGAATTTGGCTTTAGGCATGGCTAATGATCTAAAGCTAACTGAAAATATGTATCAAGTTTTTGCCGAACAAATGCAAGCGATTGGTTACAACACTTTACTCTCGCCTTGCGCTGACGTTAACAGTAATCCAAATAACCCCATCATAGGTCAGCGGGCATTTGGTGAGCAACCTGAACATGTGGCTCAACATGTAGCTGCCGCGGTAAGAGGCATTAACCGCACAGGGAATATTGCTTGTGCCAAACACTTTCCTGGTCATGGTGATACGGCAACAGACAGTCATCGTTCGTTACCTCAGGTGACTAAAAATATAAACCAGTTACTTGCTGAAGATTTACCACCTTTTGTTGCCGCTATCGATAATGATGTTGGCATCATTATGACTGCGCATATTAACTACCCAGCGATTGATGCTCAATATCCAGCAACACTCTCTAAAAAAATATTGACAGAGTTATTAAAAGAAAAACTTGGTTTTAAAGGACTCATTATTACCGACAGCATGAATATGTGGGCGATGCGCAAAAACTACTCGCCCAGTGAAGCGGCTATTCTTGCACTCAAAGCAGGAGCGCATTTGATTATGCTCAGTGAAGAGCATTATGAAAATGAGACAACCCCCTACAAGCAAATCCAAAAAGAAACCATTAACGGTGTCGTCGCAGCAGTACATAGCGGTGAACTTAGTTTAGCGCAGCTTGATGATACCTTAAAACATGTTTTGTGTTTTAAATATCAGTACGTTAATAATAAAACGTTGAGAAATGACACAGTAAGTAATGATGGTAAAAAAACAGCTACAGAGGCTGCTCGACAGGCTATTAGAGTGCTTAAAAATAATGAAGGTTTATGGCCTTTAGGGCAAACTGAGTTCTATTTTACTTGTGCTGTTAATCCTGTAAATTATGAAAATTTAGTTAATAGTCGCGGCATCGGCCCTAATGATGCGGTTCCTGCAAGCCAAGTTTTTTATCAACAATTGCAACAGTCAAAAGCAAAGGTTACTTATCTAGCCTATGAACAATTTTCACAAGTCTTAGCAGGTAATAAAACTCTTGATGTACAACGACCCATTGTCGTTTTGACTGAAGATTACCCTCTGCCGGGAGAAACTTTTCCGCAACAAGAACAGGCTCAACGTATCGAACAAACTCAGCAGATATTTGCTGATAAATTGATAGTATTAGCACTTCGTTCAGATTATGAATTTAAAGAACTGAGCCAAAAAACCGAAATAAGCACCTATGCCTGTGCTTATTCAAGTCGTTCGGTTAGCGCTAAAGAGATTGCAAAACAGCTACTTGAAGAAAAAAACACCTTTTAGGATATATTATTATCAATAATTGATTGACAATTAGTCAAAATGATTGATTATTAGATTAGTAAAAACATTTTACATAAAGAAAGCCAGTTAAATAATATTTACCAACAGAGTAGATAAAAACAACAACAAGAAAGAGGATAAGGATATGTCATTACAATTCGTTAATATAATTAAAAACAATACCGCGATGCGCTACATTTCATTTAGCACCATTGCCTTAATCGGTGCCATGAATAATGTCTCTGCGGCTGAAACGAAAGAGAGCAAGCTTACAGATAAGAGCGACATAGAAGTTATTGAAGTCAAAGGGATACGTGGCAGTTTAATCAAAGCGCTAAATGCCAAACGATTTAGTGATTCTGTATTAGACTCAATCTCTGCAGAAGATATTGGTAAGTTTCCTGACAAAAATATCGGTGATGCGATGCAGCGAATTCCAGGCGTTACTGTTGTTAGAACATACGGTGAGGTAAATGGTGTAACTATTCGTGGTACCGCACCAGAACACAGCATGGTGCTGCTTAATGGCCAAAATGTTGCTAGTGTTGGTTGGTTTGACTTAGGAGGCATTAACCGAAGTTTTAATTTTGAGATGTTAGCTTCAGAGCAAATCTCTGGTATGGATTTATACAAATCAGTAGAAGCCAATGTTAACGAAGGAGCCATCGGTGGTACGGTCAATCTAAAAACCCGTAAACCTTTAGACTTAGAATCAGGCACTGTTTTTGCTTCTGTTGAGGGTGCATACCATGAAAATGCTGAAGAGTGGGATCCGGCTTATTCGGCGTTAGGTAGCTGGAAAACAGACGATGAGACATTCGGTATATTAGTGGCTTATTCAAATGAAAAGTCTAAGGTTTATCGTGAAACCCTATCGAACTTTGGTTCGCCGGATGGTGCTAATCTAACCGATAATAATGGGGATACACATAGTACCTATGGCGCAATGTCTTCAATTTTGTTTGATGAGGATAGAGAGCGTTCAAGTAGTCAAATAACACTGCAATACGCTCCGTCTGATGATCTTATTTTAAGTTTGAATTACAATTTATTTGAGCTTAATAATGACCATATTAACTCAGCAATGTTTGGTATTGTTGGCTTTGGTACACTTGATGGTGACTCTATCAGCACAAATAATGCAGGGGTAATCACTCGTGGAACAACTAACGGTGCCGGTGGTGCTGGGTTAGCACCATTATTTAATAATACGGTTTTGCGTACCCCTGAAATGCAAACCGATGCGCTAAATTTTACCCTAGAATATGATGCTGATGATTGGTCGGTAAGTATCGTTGCAGGTAGCTCTTCCGCTGAAGGACGCACAAAACAGAGTAGTACTTGGTGGGGTGATACAGAAAATACCGCTAACGCTGGTTATACCTACGATGTAGATGGTGCACTTGAAATTATTCCAACGAATTCAGAGTATATGAGTAGTCACAGTAATTTTATGATCTTTCAGGAATTTACTTACGTCGATTATATTCGTGATAACGATATTGATTATGTTCAATCTGATTTTACTTTCCAAGTCGATAAAGGCGTTTTCTCATCAATTGAAGCGGGTTTAAAATTTCAAAGCCAGACCTTTGCCTCGCGAGGCGATTATCGTGATGTCGACGTTAATAAAGCGATAGCTGATGGCCTAACTCTCAGTGACTACAACGGTGGTTTTGTAACCGATTTACATAGCCAAGAAGGACGTCCGGGAAGTTTATCGGCTTTTCCAGTCGCTAATCGTGGACTATGGGATTACGCCGAAGCGAACCAAGCAGCAACAATAACAACGTTAAGTAAATTCTCCATTGAAGAAGACATTACAGCAGTCTATGTTAAGGGGAACTTTCAAGGCGATGGCTTTCGCGGCAACATAGGTCTACGTTACGTAGATACTGACGTATTATCAAAAGGAAGTATTGATGGTGAACCATCACAAGGAAAGAAAAACTATAGCAACTTTTTACCAAGTGTAAATATTGCTGCTGATTTATCAGATGACCTTATTTTCCGTTTTGCCGCTGGTTCTACCATTTCACGTCCTGATTACGATGATATGCAAATGGCTGAAACGGTTTCTACCAGCTTTGCCACTGCCACTGTCGGTAGTCCAGATCTAGACCCTTACAAAGCTGACCAATACGACATAGGTTTAGAGTGGTATTTTGATGATGCTTCAATTGTTGGTGCAACATTCTTTATTAAAAACATCAGTGATTATATTGAAACAACTTCCGCAATAGAGTCTTATGCAGGATGTTCTGAAACGTGTTTAGTTACTCGCTCTCGTAATGTTGGTACGGCTGATGTGATAGGTTTAGAACTACAGGCTCAACATGCCTTTGATAGTGGTTTTGGTTTACAAGGAAATTACACTTATACCGATAGTGAAGTGACCAATTCAGCGGGTAAAACAGTGCCACTAAACGAAGTATCGAAAAACTCTTTTAATGTTTCAGCCTATTATGAAGACGATAATTTTAGTGCTCGCCTAGCATATAACTACCGCGATGAGTGGATGCGCCAATACAACGGTAGCGGTAGTGCAAGCGTCAATGATGCCTACAGTCAGGTAGATGCTTCAATTATTTGGCATGCGATGGAAAATATTGATATATCTATTGAAGGAGTTAATTTAACCAATGAAGCCTTAGTTTTACGCCAACCTGACTTTGGCAATATTATCCACAGTATCGACGAATTTGGTGCTCGTTACTACCTTGGTGCTAGCATTAAGTTTTAATACAGTAACAACGTTAATCGTCTCTCCCCTCTTTTCATATAATAGGTTTCACACGTTCCTATCATATGACTAGTTATCGTTTATCTCGCTGGCAACAGCTTAACTAAACGATTTAAGTGTGGTAACGGATTACCACTTTAGGCCAAGCCAGATTGCTTTAAATCTGGCTTTTTTCTTTCTTTTATTTCATTTACCCTGCTCTTTTTTCTACTCACTGTCATTGGGAAAGGTTGTTAGTAAAAAGTAAATGAGTATATTGATGCCAGAAGACAACAGCGGCTTAATTCCTTTACGTTGAAAACAACCATCACTCTTGCTCTAGTTCCCATCATTCGCTCTTTTGACAGTTGATAATACCTATCGTAGTGTTGACATAAACCTGAAACGCCCGTTTCATAACGCTTGTCAAACTTAGTTGACCACTACACCCTACTCCGTAATCCCGAATATTTTCAGGTTTATACTCGAGTTCTGCACATTGTACAGGTCGTTTGTCAACATATTCGGGATACATATACCCGTAACAATTAAAGATGCATGTTTCAGAGTGTTTGAGTGATTTCAATTCAAGGCATAGCTTTTTGATAATGGTTACGGGGTTATGCAAGGTTCGGCCAACAAAACCAAGTCATTTGCTATCAACCGAGTTGCCCGTAGGTGATGTGCTTTAAGAAGAAGTGTAGGCGTTGCCTGAACAACGATTTTAGCTACGCCAATATTTTACCTATACCAGCAACTAAACTCAGCTTTGACTTGAGTCAAGTGCCATTGATATACATCGCGCGAAGATAAGAAATAGATGATATGAGAGGGTTTGCTTCAGTTATTTGATTTAGGTGGGGGAAATAATTTAAACATTCTTTATAAATTAGAACCTTTACAACAAAAAACGTGCCCAAGACAAATGACACCAAGCCATTATTGGAGTGCTATTATTCAAATAGATCTGCATAATTTTTATAACACCCATAAAAAAACAGCGACTTACTAGGCCGCTG
>JALJPA010000198.1 GCA_022969215.1 Colwellia sp.
AAAGTGCCGTTCATCTCAATGAACTTAATCATATTGGTACTATGGCCTTGACGGCAGAAAAGAGCTTACACAGCACAGTGCAATGGTTACATGGTGAGCAACTCGACACCTTGACGTTACAAGTGAGTATTGCTGAAATTCAAGGGCAAACACGTAAGATTATTACTCTGCAATCTATCCATGAGTTATTACTAAATAAAGAACAACAAGCGTATAAACGTTTAACCCGTGTACTTACCCATGAAGTGGCTAATAGTATTACTCCGCTCGCTTCCATTGCCCAAACTTGTCAGGGGCTAATGCCTGAAAAACTGAATTTTGTTGATGAAGAAAGTAAACAAGATTTAAGCTTAGCTCTTAACACCATAGCATCACGTACTCAGTATTTAGGTGAATTCATCGCCAGCTTTAGGCAAATAAGTAGCTTACCTATGCCAAACTTAGCACCAACTCAGTTGAGTGACATTATCGCGAGTATACAAATATTACACCTACAGCAACTTGCAGAGCATAATATTACTTTAACAATTAATAGCCAAAGTCAGCAGCTAGTGATGTTAGATAGTGTTCAAATTGAGCAGGTGCTTATTAACCTTGTTAAAAATGCTATTGAAGGTGTGAAAATATTTAGCCAGCAGCAAGCTGCTTTGGGCGATAGCGGTGTTGTTCAGGGGGAAATTACCTTAACGGTAGCGAAAAATAGTGCCCTGCAACTCTATATTGAAGTAGCCGACAATGGCGTTGGTGTAGCCAAGCATGTGGTTGATATGATTTTTGTGCCCTTTTTTACCACCAAGCAGCAAGGCTCTGGCATAGGGTTAAGCCTTTCGCGACAGATTATGGTCAATCACGGTGGTGATTTAGTCTGTATTACTCGCGAGCAAGGAGTATGTTTTAGGTGTATATTTGGCTAAAGCTACCAGTAACTTTCATTATTTCACTAAAATAGATTCAACCATTTTACCTATTAACAAATGTTGAATATACTTAATGTACAACAGGGTAATTAAGGTAGCTAATGGTATGCTTATAGAAAATCCTTTAGACTTTATTAAAAATTCAAATATTGGAATCCACGCTGTTTCACCTGAAGGTATAATCAAATATGCCAACGAGTATGAATTAAATGTATTAGGCTACACCGAAGAAGAATATGTCGGTCATCATGTATCTGAGTTTCAAATGGATAAGTTATGCTTAGAGGAAATGATGAGTAGGTTAATGAAATTCGAATCCTTTGCAAACTTCCCTGCTATGGTAAGCGGTAAACACAAAATTAAATATATTTTATATAATTCAAGTGTCTATGAAAACCAAGGCGAATTTATTCATACCCGGTGTTTTGGTAATGAAATATCAGAAAGTGTTTATCAGGCCTGTCTAGTTGATTATAAAAAATTATTAGCCAGAAGAATGGGTTAGTGAACAAATAGGAACCCAACCTTATCGGCTGATTGTTAACCTCAAGCATTATGCCTAGTCAGGGATTTATTTTTTCGCCTTTATGATCCTTACCAGTGGTGTTTATCTCGTTTTAGTTTCATTAATAAAATATTCCTTTACAGCCAAGTAAAATTGCCCAAAGACAAAGCATTTATTCTAATAACTTGTTGCTCAAGAAAATACGCTCCTGCAATGTCTAAGACGTTGCACCTCAACCCTAAGGTGTAGGAGGTAATTTAATTGCTCTTGTACCAAAATCAAATTTCATGCTAGTTTATTGTATTCAATATACAGTTATTTAATTTAATTGGAGAGTTAAGATGAATAAAAAAACGAATAAAACTAAGGTGGCGCTAGGCATACTTTTTGTTGGGATAACTGCAGGGCTTATTTATAACCAAATACAACCAGCCAACCAAGCTCAGCAAGATATAGGGGACAAAACAGCCTTAACCAGTACCAATGAAGGGCTTGCTGACAGTGCTCAGTTAACCGCTACTCCATTGAACACTGTGAATAACAGTGGGCAAAATACCGAGGGAAATAGTGACGCTATTAGCGCCGTTGCCCTTTCAGCTAGCAGCGAAAGTAACGCCAGACTTTTGGCAAATAAACATCAACAGCCAGCAGATCACCGCAGTGCTCAGCAACCAAAAGCTCATGGTCATGAAAATCAGCACAGACATCCTGAAAACAATTCATTAATACCGCCAGGAGAGCCGAAAAAGCCACTGCCAAACCAAGAAACTAAAGGCTAATTAGTTCAATAAACCGATAGGGACATCGGTTATTGTTGATAATATTTTAATCCCCACCCCACTTTGAAATCAAGTTACTAATTTCTGCTTAACGTTCAAGTTTGAGTAATATTACTGTTTTTATGTTTAATTATTCACATCTCGTAACATCCTAATAACAAACAATAAAAGTTTCGTTAATAAAGTACGAAAGAATTCTTATTAATTTACCTCTTGAATATTGTATACAAAATATTATATAAAACATATTGAAACATCTTTACACATTTGTTTCGACCAGAGAGGGATGTACGCGTTAGATGCAATGAGAGCAATAAAAAATACAACATGCTTACTTTGCTACACGGACGAAATACCTAATCGCTATATTAAGAATAGGCTTAAGAAATATGAAACTAACTGCTAAGAAAACATTACTAGCCAGCGCGATATTTTTATCGTTAAACATGACCAGCGTTCAAGCAGCAACAATGTGCGGCGCTAAAACTTTAGACCGTCAAGGAGAAGTTCCTGCCAATCAAACTCACTGTATTACTGATTATGGCCATTACTTATATGTGACCGTACCTTATGAAAATAGTGACGTGACTATTACCACTTCCGGCGGAACATTTAACGGCACTGATGCCGGTATTAAGCTTTATGACGGTAATGATTGGAGCGGAAATGTTGAGTTAAGTAGTACTAATTCAGGTACAAATGAAGAGAGCATTACTTTTGTTTCTCGTGCTGGCGAGCGTTACTTCAAAGTTGATGGCAATATTGAGCAAACTAGCTTAACCGTTACGATTAGCGGTGGTGATGTACCTCCGCCAATGGGCGATTATGTTATCTACAACACTAATATCGTTGTTGCTGTACCTGCCGCAACTATTTCTTCTAAAGCACAATACGGCCCAGCTATAGCAGCAATTTTAGTGGCAAGTTATAGTGACTTTGCTGGTATTGCTGGCGCGGCTAATGACCCTATTGATGATGTATCGCAGGCGATTCATTACCTAGCCAAAGCCGATGATTTAACCGATCCGGATTTAAACCAATTATTATATTTCTTAGCCTCTTATAAATATAATGCCGCCGCATTAACTGATGCCGAAGCCTCAGCGCTAAGCACAGCGCTTTTAGCGGTTAGTCAAATGAGTAACTTCATTGCTCCAGCAGGCAGTGTAATCCAAGAAGGTTATGCCGCAGCCTTATCAAATTTCAGAAATGATGCTAGTGCAGCTTATTTTAAAGATCAGCTACCTCACTTATTAGCAATAATTCAATATTATTCTGAGCAAACCAATCCATTTGGCATCAGTAATGGTGGCGATACTACAATGGCATTGATGGGCGCGCTAGGTGATGCTGCTTATTATGGTGATGCTTCAATAAAGTCTGCTATCAATACCAACATGCTTGATGTGTTATCGGTAATGCGCTCATTTATCTTTTTAGGTGAAACCTCTCTTGATATGCGTTGGAGTACAGAAGCGGATAGAAAGTGGATAATGCCTCACTCATTTATCACAATGGGTAAGTTAGCATCAATTGCTAATGACGAAGCTAAAGCACGGTTTGACAGTACAATATTAGAAGCGCGTGCAAAAGTTATTGCAACTATCTCTGTTGAAACAACAGAAACAATTATCACTAAAAAATACTTAGAAAATGCGGGACGTACTTGTTCTGTAGGTGACCCGTTATTTGGTAGCTGTGTTGTACCACCAAAAGAGTCTGATATTTTAACGGTTAGTTACGACTGTACCGCTAACATCACTATTCGTGCACAAGCTTCTATTAGCCAAGCAACACTTGATCAATCTTGTGTCGATATGGCCTTACAAGAAACTGAGTTTCATGCTTTTTTCAATACCGCAGGTACACCAGTTACCGGTGATTTAAATGAACACATTGAAGTTGTTGCCTTTGCTAGCCCTGAAGATTATGAAAAATATGCGCCAGAATTTTTTGGTATTGCTACTGATAATGGCGGTATGTATTTAGAAGGTACTCCAACTGCGCAAGGTAACCAAGCACGCTTTATTGCTATGCAATGCCCTGACGCTTGGTTAGGCGGATCATGTCAATATATCGATCAAATTTATAACTTAAGACATGAATTCGTTCATTACCTTGATGGTCGATATAACAAAGCCGGTTCATATGGAACTTTTGATCCTAATGCCGCCTGGGCTGAAGGTATGGCTGAGTATATGGCCATGGGTAAAGGTCATACTCGTACATTGAAGACCTTGAAAGGTGAAACTATTCCACCATTGTATAACATCGTCTTTATGGGATATGAGTACGATAACTTATATCCTTGGGGTTACTTTGCTATGCGCTACTTAGGTGAAGAGCATAAAAATGAAGTAGAGCTTATTGCTGCAACGCTAAAAGCTGGAGACAATACGGCTTATAAAGCCGCTCTTAAAGGTGCAGTAGAACGTACCGGTGCTGGTTTTGAGACTTATATGCTGGCCAACTCTGAAACTGTTGCGCCAATTGCTGCACAAATACCTGCACAAGATATGATTGGTAGCTGTGATTTAGCACAGCAATATACTCGTTATTTTGATGCAGTAACCACCAACTTTACCTTTACCAATACTACCGATACACCAGTGTCATTATTCTGGGTAGATAGTACTAAAGGTACAGCTAACTTTGGCAAGAATTACAAAACACTTAATCAAGGTGATAGTTATATTTCTAGCTCTTGGAAAGTGGGCGATCGCATGATGTTATCTGATAACAACATGAATTGCTTAGGTGTGGCGATAATGGCTGAGAATGATAATACTTTCACCATTAATGCAGACTTAGTAAAAAATGTAGTAGCTGAAGTGATTCCAGTAATAAATGAAATGGGAAGTTGTGCTTTAGCACAGCCGCATTTGATTATGGATCAATCACACGAATTTACTATTACCAATACCTCAGACACAGCAGTACGTTTATTTAGAATTGATAATACCAAAGGAAGCATAATCACCAGCAGTGGTGGTACTGGCTTCACCCATGGTTATGGCATTTTAGCTCCTGGCGCAACTTATAACAATGCTGTTTGGTATGGTGATCGTCGTTTGATGGTAACTGACAACAGCTTAAACTGTTTAAGTGTTGGTGTATTAAACAACGCGGTTGCTAGCTTTACTGTTGACCAAACTATGGTCGCTAATGCAGCACCTGCAGAAGTTATTCCTGCAGCAAATACCATCGGCAGTTGTGCGTTGATGCAGCAGCATTTAACGGGTCCATTTGAAGCCGACTTCTCATTTATTAATAACAGTGATAAACCTGTACGTGTTCATCGCGTTGATAATATAACGGGTGAATTGAATGCTGACTTTGGTTTCACTACACTTGCCACAGGCGAAAGCTATGACAGTGTAAGTTCATGGAAGTGGTTCGGTAATCGTCGTGCTGCCATTACTAATGAAAGCAACCAATGTTTAGGTGTTGCAGTAATGACAGAGGAAAATACCAGCAATGATTATATTATTACTAATGAGCTAGGTGGTGGCGGCGGTACTCAACCATTAGATTCAGATGGTGATGGTGTTATTGATAGTTTAGACGCTTTCCCGTTTGATGCAACGGAAACGAAAGATAGTGATGGTGATGGTGTTGGTGATAACGCCGATGTTTTCCCTTTTGATGCAACTGAATGGTTAGATACTGATGGCGATGGTATTGGTGACAATGCTGATACTACGCCAAATGGTGATGTTGATACTGACGGTGATGGTTATTTAGATAGTGTTGATGCTTTCCCTAATGATGCAACTGAATGGTTAGACACAGACGGTGATGGTGTTGGTAACAACAGTGATGTTTTCCCTAACGATGCGACTGAATGGTTAGATACCGATGGTGATGGCGTTGGTGATAACTCTGACCCGTATCCAAATGATGCTACCAATGGTGGTGGTGTTACCGTACCTGATTGTGGTGCAGCAACAATCTCCAGCGGTAAGCTAACACTGGAAAATAACGAATGTGTTGCAGGCGGTCGTGGTTCATTCTACGTATGGGTTGAAGCGGATAATACCCAGTTATTCTTAAGCACTGCTGGTGGTAACGGTGATGTCGGTATATATTTCAACGCCGATAATTGGGCTTCTACAGCAAATGCGCAAGCGTCTTCTGCAGCGGTAGGCACAACTCAGTCATTGCAAGTTACTGCAAACCGAGGCTGGCGCTACATTACTTTAGAAAGTACCAGCAATTATGCTGATGTTACTTTCAAAGTAAGCTTAACTGGCGAAGTTACACCTCCAGTAGAGCCACCGGTAACTGGTACTATTACTAACGCTTGTACTACATTAGCACCATTTACCTATGGCGCTCTTGAGACAGCTAAAGCCGTTTGTACTGGCAATGGCCATAATAGCTACTACATCTATTTAGATGATAGCGTTACTAGTATTGAAGTGAATACCGCACACGGTAATGGTGTTGTAGAGCTTTATACCGGTACTAGCTGGCCAACCGCTGCTAGCCACACGCATAAGTCTACGAATGCAGGTACTACTGAGCAAAGTATCACTGTTAATAACCCACCAACAGGTTGGTTCTATATCGCAGTAGAAAGCACAGGTAGTGACGTAGCAGTGCAAGTAGATGTGAAGTAATTTACTAGTATAGAAAAGGTAATAATGAGTAACTATTGATAAAAGAGAGTTACTCAATTAAAACGGGCCATTTGGCCCGTTTTTTATGCTAGTCAAAATGCAGTGTTAAATTTACTGGTGAGTTTTATTATGCACTGGCCATGACATAGTAATTTTTGCGCCAATGGCATCAATATTCATTAAGCTAAATTCACCGCCATGGTTTCGTGTTATTTCAGCGCACAATGATAATCCTATACCCGAGCCATGACTTTTGGTGGTGTAAAAAGGCGTTAAGGCATTATCAAGGTTGGCAAAACCAGGGCCATTATCGGTGATTTCAATAACCTGCCTTGCTTGTTGATTACCTTGCAGGCTGTCTTGTTGATAGAAAATACTGACGCTAATTTCACAGGTTTCTTTATCACAAGCTTCTTGGGCATTCTTGAAAATATTAATTAATATCTGCGCCATTTGCTGCTCGTCGGCAAAACATTGGACATTACCATGAAAGCTGATGTGGCAAGGCTCAGTGATCATAGCTTTGGCTTCATCCAATAAATCATTAAAATCAAACCAAGTTGATCGTGGCACGGGCAGTTGACTTAACTGACTATACTGCTCAATAAAACTAAGTAAACGTTCACTTCGCTTCTTGATTCGACCCAATACCATACGGACTTGCTCTTCATTAAAACTATCGTTACATAATAAGGTGTCTGCCATCGACGCCATAGGTGTTAACGAATTACGCAATTCATGGGCTAATACCCGAATAAGGTTTTGTTGGGTAATGCTTTGCTGCTGATGCAGTGGCTGGGAAATATCTAAGGCAGAAAAAATGTGACATTTTTTTTGCTGATATAGGTAGCTAATACTTTGGCATTGCCACTGTTGATTAAATTGGCTGTGCGATAGGGCATCGTTCTCCAGTACAAAGCCTAAATCTTCAGCGCTGGTACCTATTAGCATAGGCTGCTGAATTTTATCTTTCATGGCAATATTGCGATAGCTTAATTGATTATTTTCATCAAATAAGCAAACCGGGATTGGCCAAGAGTCGAGAATGTGGCTAAGTACATTCTCAAGAGTTTGGTTGTGTTTTACTTTTTGTTCGTTGCCTCGGGCGAGGGCAGATATCTCTTGCTGTAACTGGCCGAGTAAATTGCCTTTATGTTGTGCTTTGTAGCGCAAATTTGTTTCGCCTTCACGAACAACTTGCGTGTAGGTCGTAAGTTGCATAATGGCTTGGTGCCAAAAACGGTAACCTCGCCACGCAAGCCAAATAAGAGGATAACAGAGCAAGAATACTAAGGTCGCAACAGCCAATTTACTCCAACCTATGTTAAACGTTAAGGCAATGACTAAGGCTAATATAACCAATACAGTGCTAGTTAAAGTAAAGGCAAGCCATTGCTCATGGCTAAATTTTAGCGCGAAAGATTTCCCTGCTGTAGGGCTACCCGCCTTAAGGTTATTCGTCATGATGAATAGCAAATTTTTCTAAACGTCGATAAAGCGCGTTTCGTGAAATATCTAATAATTTTGCTGCTTCAATAACTTGCCCGCCAGTCACGCTCATTGCTTTTTCAATTAATTGTCTTTCAGACTGTTCAAGGGGTTGCAATATTACCGAATCGCCAGTGTTATCGGTACTTTCTAATAACAGTTGCTGCGCTGTTATTTCATCAGTAGTGCTAAGTAATACTGCGCGTTCAATAACATGACTAAACTCGCGGATATTACCGGGCCAACTGTGCTGCTTTAATTTATTGAGCGCACAAGCACTAATAGTTAAAGTTTTCTTAC
>JALJPA010000199.1 GCA_022969215.1 Colwellia sp.
GCCCTCATGACCGATAATGTTATCTGCTGCATTTTTTGCTTTTAATAGCGACCCCAGATCAAAAAGAACACTAGGGATCAGGGCTAGTACAATAATGAGCACATAGGTTATCCCTGCAATAATTGTATAGTTGGTTTTCACGTTAGTTGATGCGTTGGTCATAACATTCCTCTTTTTAATTTTTAAGCTTTAGTGCTAGGTTTTTATATGAAAAGTACCTCAATTTAGTTGTGTTGACGTCTCAATGGGCATATTCGAACGTATTTTTTGAATTATTTTTGAAAAAATTACTTTTTTAGTGATTTCTGAAGGTTGTTGGTGTTAAGCCTATTTTTTAAACACCGTGTTATATGCCTATATAGAATTAAAACCAACGGCAAAGATAATCGTCGAAAACCAATTATCCGTATTGATTAATTGTCGATTTAAATCCTCAATACGAAAGCCATTTATAAAAGGGTAAAATTAGTGGCTGTTGATTTTTACACGGGCAGCCAGATTATTTATAAGTCTCAACGACTGCTTTGAAGGAATCGTTAATTTCATTTAGACAGGGCAAGATTAATGTCGGAAGAACTACCTTTTTGGCGGCGCAGGAGCCTGTCAGGGTGAGGAACAATCAAGGTTGATACTATTGCCTCCTGCAAGCTGATTTCTGCCCGGGGAGTTTCATTGCAGAATGCTAATCTCGCCGCACAGCCGACCTTTTTTTGACATGAAAAAGCAGTCACTCGCGGACTGCTTTTGAGCCAACATCAGCGGTTGGACTTTAAATTCAAGGTTCACTTTAATCACTGAGAAAAAGTGAGGAATACTAATTCTTGATGAGGTTATGTTTGCCTTGTAGGCAGACTTAAAATCAGCCTGCTTACTGCACATAAACCTATCAAAACTTTAGTTACACTGTTTGAAGTTTTTTTATGATTGATGATGAATCAGTTAGTGGGCTTCTCGGAACATAACGCATAATACCCATCTTGTGAGGTAACTCATACATATGTTCCATATTATTGCCCGCTACATGAATATCAATATTATGTAGTAAGTAAAAATTCTCATCGTTATTCGGCGTAAGTGGGGCAACAATTACCTCATCGACACCCTTAATGTTACGAATTATTTCACATCGTTGTTCACAAGAAATAATTGGAGAACGCTTATAAGATTCAACGTCTTCGTCTGAATGAACGCCAACAATAAGGTAGTCGCCAAACTCTTTTGCTTTTTGTATAACAGATAAATGTCCTACGTGAAATAAATCAAATACGCCACTGGTGTATACTCTTTTCATCTTTATTACTCCTATACCTATCGAACATATAACAATTTTTTCGCTATATGTTTTATTAAAATCTACCTCGCCAAAAACTCACTCATTGGTGAAATTGCAGCGGATAAAAAAATAGTTCGCTTCTTTCAACGTCTATCAGTAGTTAAGTAGTGCTTATTTTACTACTGTATGTGGTAAGTCAACCACAGGGTGGTAACTTATGATGCTTGTTTATTAACTCGCTTTAGCGATCATAAGTTATTATTGTTATCTAAATGATATTTAACGGTAAATAGCTTTATAAAATGTAAGCTTTCTAGATCAGCAACCAGCTATAGGCCAACGTGATAACTAGCGTGTATAGGGCTAGTACATAATACCAACTACCACTGAGTTTTGGTGTTTTTATCGGCGCAACATTGAGTGCAGCTAAACCAAGAATGGTAATATAAAGTACGACAGTAAACGCTTCAGTAGGGATAATACTTTCTAGCAGAAAAACAAACACAAGAATAATAGCATTATTATCAGAGGCAAGACCTTGATAGCTAGATTTTGAATCTAAACCGTAAACATTAAAATAACTTAATCGTAAGACACAAGCGGCTACGATAATAAAAGCACCGGGGAGAAACGCCGGATGATAATTGCCATAGCTCAATAAGATAACTGCTGGGCAAATACCAAAACTAACAACATCGATGAGTGAGTCTACTTGTCCACCAATTTGACCTTGCTTTGCCGTTCTATTTTTCATTTTTCTGGCGATTTTTCCATCATTCCAATCAAAGAACACCGCCCAAATTAATCCTATCATTGCGGCAGGATAAATGCCGATCATGGCAAAATAAAGTGCTAATAAGGCTGAAAACAGTCCGAATAAAGAACAAATGTTAGGTAAATCGAAGGCAAGTGATAATATCGAAGGGCGTGTGGTCGACGGATTATTATTTGTTTCTACTGTTGGCATTAATTACTCTCATTGTGAATTAAATGAATTTTTTCGGGATATTTAATCTAAAGAGTGAACAACTTGAGGGTATGGTTATCGATACGAGTTATTTTAATGCGGCTAATTTATTACGGAAGAAATCTAGCACATCATTTAACTTTTTCTATAAAACTTTTCACCAAGAGATTATTTGGCATGAATATAGCATATTAGATCGAATCAATCCGATTTATTTCTAATTATCTTTCCACTCGGATAAATTAAAGTTTACTTATTAATCTATACTTTGCCTGACTTAACAATAATGGCTATGGCAACTATATGTTTACCGTAGCCTTTATTGATAAAACAGTGTTTTTAGTAAAAAGGCACCCTCATAAGGTGTGCTGTTGACCATAAAAACTGGTATTTGTCCTTGCGCGTAATTTTGTAAACAATACGTCTAACCTGGGGTTTAGAGGATTTATCAATCATTACCGTCTGATGAAAATAAGCATTACAGTCCTTTTCCTTTTACAACACACGGTTGTCACATTACTGTCATATTACATTGGCATACTCCGTATCTATTGAACGTGATTTTATGCACTTTAGATAGAAATTTCAAAGGTTATGCATCAGAATATTACTTAGTGAAAGGGAACTACTCGAAAAATGAATATACTACACATCTCAGATATGCACTTTGGCCCTCGTCACTGGCTCGGAAAAAATGACTTGTTGTTAGAGAAATTGAACAGTTTTGATACGGATATTGTCATCAACACCGGCGATAATACAACGGATGCGCTCGAAAATGAATTTGAAGCAGCTGGGAATTTTTTGAAATCGATTAATTGCCAACACATAGTTTCAATTCCCGGAAATCATGACAAGCGAAATATGCGCAGTGCAGATTATTTCCGTCAGTATATCGACGATATAGAGGTTATTCGGCCATTAAATCGTGATAAATGTAGAAAGAGAAATATTTATCTAGAAGGAAATACCATTGGCATAAAGGAACACTTTACCGACATCAATTTTCTAAAAAAAATCACCATAAATGGTGAGTCTCTTTTGATAGTATGCCTCGACTCCAATTCCCTTTATGAAGACAATGGTTTTGTCGATAAGGAAATATTGAGAACAATCTCTCATGCCATTAGCAAAGAGAGTTACGATAGAATAATCCTGCTAAATCACCACTCGATTTTGGACACGGATTCAGACCCTCTTTTCAACTCCAGGATCGTGGTCGAGTTCGTCAGAGAGCATAATATAGAACATGTTTTCTGTGGACATACTCATCATTTGTCAATAATGAGATCAACCGACTTGTACCACAAACACTCATTCATACAATATAAGAATGGCTCGCTATCAAGCGGCAACACTCTTAACGATACAAATATGTTTCTGTATTATAAAAACTTTGGCACTGAAGCAATGGAAATCCATGTAATTAGAGCGATTGTTGATAATGGATGTATGAGCTTTAAAGAAGAAATAGTTACTTGCTACTAGGAATCAGGGCTATGACCAGTTGAACATCATAGACTGCTAAAATTCTCCGGAAAAATGCAAAACCCTATCTTTATTTTTCTGTGTTGCTGCTTATTTAATCAGGGCATAACAATTAATTGGTGATACGTTGGAATATAGGCAATCTTAGCTGGTTCGATTAAATTTACGACCATTCATGGTACTTTAGGAAACATTAATATTTTCAAATGATTACGTCTGATTAGTGCACTTTGAAGTCATGCCGATGCGACTTTTCTACTGGTGGCTATGGTGGCGTAGATGCCAGACACCAAATATGGATCTGGCACATTATCTAAGAACCTATATTTTCTGATATTTTAAGATCATCGCCACCTCTATCTCTAAATATCTGACAGTGCTTTCAAGTTTTCGGTGACCTAACCATAGTTGGCATGCTCTCAGTTTTTATTTTTTGTATATCAATGAAGGTTTAGGTCAGCTATATGATCGTAAAATTGACCTTTCATATCTGTTACTAGCAACGACCTCTGTTGAACTCCTCAGTAAATAATTTATAAAATCTCATATTAAGCACTACGTTCTGACAAGTTTTCTTTTACTATATCTGTGTCCTTTTCGGCATAAAAATCAACTCTAAATTTTGTTCCTTCAGTTAAAAACTCCACTTTATGCCAATATTCAGGAGGCGAAACCGCGTATTCTCCTGCAACGATGGATATTTCTTGTTCAATATCTCCTCTTCTATCTGTGAAGCCAAAAAACTTTAATGTCCCAGAAATTACACAAATTTTTCCATATACCCCTGTACGGGTATTGTGAAGATGTAGAAACATTTTAGGTACATTATTCTTATCAAAGGTTGGAGTAGATTTGTATTTTACAAAATTTGCAGGGATTTTATTCATCGGTGATTCCTATGTTTAATAAAAATGGGTGCGGGTTAAAAATAAAAAGAGTTTTTAATTTACTCCTTAGACTTTATCTTTGCACAACTTACTTTCCCCTTTGCTCGCAATATATAAAAATGCGGCTAGGCCCTCAAGATGATACATAATCCACTTAAAAGCTCTATAATTCCACCAAACTACATTTGAAATGCGAATACAGCTTAGTAAATAACCCGCCAGTAACTACTCTCATAACTACATAAATAGCAGCCGAATGTTTTTCTAGTACGTTCACTTTTATCCTTTTAGTTTCATTAATTCAATTTCATTGATAAGAATTAATAGGTTTACATTGATTTATTACATGCTTGGGTCTAGATATGTTTTTACAAACAGATTTATCCTCACCTTGATTTACAATTGATGTATTGGGTTTGAAATCTTGAAAACTGCTACAACCAGAGATAAAAATAGTTATTAAAACAAAATTTATTTATTAGTGATACAAGATAAATTGGTTATGTGTTGGCTTTGATTATAGTGAGGGGTAAGTCAATTAATGGCTTAGAGATAATGTGTAGTGGCTAAGTAATTCTGGCCACTAATTTATAGTTTATAAGTCGCAAAGGCGGCGAATCGCCTTGGAAGTAATGCCAATTCATCTGGGTTTTTTAAAAAGGTCAATGATCGCTATGGTGGCAGATCTGACCTTATATCAACCAAAATTCACTATGTAAAAGCTTCAGGGAGTGTTAAAAGAGAGTGTTTTTTTGTCTCTCTCTATAGGGCGATAGCAAGATAAAATGTATTGATAAAGTCAGCTGCCTTTGAATAATGTGAAGATAAAAATAACGTCTATCGATCTAATCAGTAGCAGTGTTTTGTGGCTTAAACTCAATGGCTTTACCGTCCCAGATAATCTAATTATTGATTTACAATTCATATTTATAAGTATCAGATATAATATGTGTCACTACACTTAATTTACTTGTTCAGGTACACTAACGGCACTTCTTCATTGCACAGTTTTCTTACCGTTTTATGCGCATTATCCATACCTCAGATTGGCACCTTGGCCAATATTTTTACGGCAAAAGCCGCGCCAATGAACATCAACAATTTCTTACCTGGTTATTAGCACAAGTTAGTCTGCATAACATTGATGCCATTATTGTTGCCGGTGATATTTTTGATACCTCAACACCGCCAAGTTATGCCCGTGAAATGTATTTTGATTTTATCGCCAAGCTGCATGTTACCGATTGCCAGTTGATAATTTTGGCCGGAAATCATGACTCTGTTGCTATGTTGTCAGAGTCGCAAGCGGTATTAGCCAGTTTATCTACCCGTGTTATCACTCAAGTTCTCCCCGTATCGATTAGCGAAGATGAACTCGTGGTTGAGTCAAATGAAAACTCTGAAAGAAATAGCGCATTGGCACAACAAGTTTTTCCACTATTGAATGCCAAAGGACAAGCAACGGCCATTATTTGCGCCATTCCATTTGTCCGTCCACGAGATGTCATTAAAAGCCGAGCAGGGCAGTCGGCCAGTGATAAGCAGCAAAGTTTGCAACAAGCGATAAGTGATCATTATCAAGCGCTTTATCAACACGCGCGTCATTTATCAGCACGTTTAAGTAAAGAATTGGCGACAGAGCTAGAGCAGGGCGAAGAATTG
Organism: Colwellia sp.; assembly: GCA_022969215.1. Classification (GTDB taxonomy): domain Bacteria; phylum Pseudomonadota; class Gammaproteobacteria; order Enterobacterales; family Alteromonadaceae; genus Colwellia. The sequence goes on from JALJPA010000199.1 coordinate 6,278, forward strand.
CCTATTATCGCTACAGGACATTTAACCGCCCTTGGTGTGTCGATAAATGACAGTAAAAGTGATTCGGTTAGAGATATTTATATCGGTTCGTTAGAAGCCTTTCCAGCCAGCGCCTTTCCGCCGGCAGACTATATTGCTTTAGGACATATCCATAGAGCGCAACAAGTCGCAAAATCAGAACATATTCGTTATTGCGGCTCACCAATAGCCCTAAGCTTTGATGAAGCTAAACAAGATAAACGCGTACTTATGGTTGAGTTTATCTCCGGTAAGTTATCTCAAGTTAAAGATATTATTGTGCCGCGTTTTCAACCCTTATATATGGTGAAAACATCCGTCGATGGACTTGAATCCAGCTTGAAAGAGACATTGGCAGAGTTTGATTTATTTAAATCAAAAGCTGAGCAGGAAAATGACTTGCCGCTATCAATTTCGATAAAGAGCAAAGCTTGGCTTGATATCGAAATTGATAATGGCGACCACTTGAGTGATTTATCACAACGAGTCAGTGAACTCGTAGTTGATATGCCGTTTGAAGTGTTACTAGTGCGTCGTTGTAAAAAAGCACGTCAGCGCCGACAAGCACAACTGTCACAGCAAGATAACAGTACCTTAAGTGAGTTATCTTTAGCGGAAGTATTTGATTCACGTTTGTCACAACTTGATTGGCAAACCGAAGAAGAAGTAGCGCGTAAAGGGCGCTTAAAGCAGTTATTTACCGAACTTTCTGTTGAATTATCGTTGGCAGGAAAACAAGAAAAACCCTCTATTGAGGCTAATGTCAGTACTGATATCAGTGCAAATGAAAAGAACGAGAAAAATAACGATAAAAGCCAAGACACTAAACCGTCAGCCAAAGAAGAACAGCAAGAGCAAAGTGATGTCGATGTTAGTGATAACGCTAATGGCAAGGTTGAAGAGGTTGAGCAAGACAATTTATGAGAATTTTAAGTTTACGCTTTGAGAACATCAACTCTCTCAAAGGCAGTTGGAAAATAGATTTTAGTGCCGCACCTTTTGATAACAGTGGTTTATTCGCCATTACCGGCCCTACTGGCGCAGGAAAAACCACCATTCTCGATGCTATATGTTTAGCTCTCTATCATCAAACGCCTCGATTAACTGTCTCTAAAAAGCAAAACCAGCTAATGACACGCCATACCAGCCACTGTATGGCTGAGGTTGAATTTGAAGTGAAAGGCCAAGGTTATCGAGCCTTTTGGAGTCAAAAACGCGCCCGTAATAAGCTTGATGGCAATTTATTAGAGCCTGTTGCTGAGTTAGCTAAACTCGATGGCACCATAGTGTCTGATAAGCTGAAAATGGTGCGCAGTGATATCAGTGATTTAACCGGCCTGAATTTTTCACGTTTTACTAAGTCAATGATGCTTTCTCAGGGCGAGTTTGCCGCCTTCTTAAATGCCCCTCCAAATGAGCGAGCGCAATTACTCGAGCAACTTACCGGTACCGAAATTTACGGTGATATCTCTCAAAAAGTGTTTGATAATCATCGCAGTGCCAGTGATGAATTAAAATTATTACAAGCACAGAGCCAAGGCGTAACCTTACTTGATGAAGAGCAGGTAAGTGAACTTGAGCAACAACTTGCGCAAACCACAAATGAAGAAAAACAGTTAACTGCACAATTACAGCAGGCGCAACAAGTAAAAAATTGGTGTGGGAGTTACTCGACTAATGAGCAAGCACAAAATGCTGCAAAACAGCAGTTAACCAGTGTTGAAGCGCAAGAGCTGCTAGCAAAAAACGATCTAGATTTACTAATCCAGTCTACACTAGCTGAGCCGTTGCGCGCGCCTTATGAGCAAATGGCGTATTATCGTCAACAATATCAGCAAAGCTTGCAGCAAGTGACTAGTCAAACAGAGCAGTTAGTCGCACTGGAGCAAGCCGTTTTAGTCAGTGATTCCTCGTTAACTCAGCTAACAAGCACACAAATT
>JALJPA010000002.1 GCA_022969215.1 Colwellia sp.
GGTTGTGATGCCAATTGCATTGCCCGGTAGCTACGTTCGGAACTGATAACCGCTGAAAGCATCTAAGCGGGAAGCAGGCTTTGAGATGAGTTCTCACTGGGACTTTAAGTCCCCTAAAGGGTCGTTGGAGACTACAACGTTGATAGGTCAGGTGTGTAAGGACTGCGAGGTCTTGAGCTAACTGATACTAATTGCCCGTGAGGCTTAACCATACAACACCCAAGTGGTTTTAAAGATTGTGTGAAGACTGACAAATACAGTAAATGTAAAATCACGTACTTACGTGTTACTTGAACCGCTTTTGTAAACTTTTTATATCAAATTTCTAGATTGTACCCTTTTTGTTTAGCGACCATAGCGCTGTGGCCCCACCTGATCCCATTCCGAACTCAGAAGTGAAACGCAGTTGCGCCGATGGTAGTGTGGGAGTTCCCATGTGAGAGTAGGACATTGCTAAACTTCTATTTAGAAAAGCCCGCAACAATGTTGCGGGCTTTTTGCTTTCTGGGATTTGTAAAGTTACGCCGATACTAATGTGACTTATATTAGATATGCCCATGTGAGAGTGTAGCGGGACATTGCTACACTTCTAATTTGTGCTTCGGCACACGAGAAGCCCGTTACGAAAGTAACGGGCTTTTTTATGTCTGGCTTAAATAAAAATCAAATCGTTATCTGCATAATGTGAAACGTAGTTGCGTCGATTGCCGTGTGCTTATGTTGCAGCTAAGCACATGCGCGAGTAAAGCAGAGATTGCTAAACTTCACTCGCTAATTAATAATAAGAAACCTGTAGATAACGCTGTGGGTTTTTGGCTATCTGGGATTTGAAAGGCGCCGTTGCGCCGATGGGTGGTGCTTATATCGAAGGTAAGGCCATGTGAGAGCGCAGCGGGACATTACTAAACTTTACTTTCTAATCAATAATAAGAAAACCCTAGTTAACACTACTGGTTTTTGCTTACTACTTGTTAAAAAAATATAAATAGTGCTATCGCCCAAACTGACCTCATTCAAGTTTTATAACGATATGTGCAGCATCACTTGAGGTGAGTCCTTGCTCTATTCATCGCAAGAAGCAAAGTTGGTAAACATATTTGTATTAGTGACCAACTGATTCACCGAGTAGGTTAAAAGGGTAGGGAACACCTTCTTGTTTGATGATTTCTTTACCCAACTTCCATGAGCCTGGGACAGATAAATGGCTTTGGTCAAAATAGAGTGCTTCACCTCTGCTATTATATGCCGAGCAATTATTGTCTGGGCATAAGTAACTGTTAGCGTCAAAGTACTCAACCAAACTGTTCTCTTTGGCAAAGCCCATTAACTCTAGATTTATGTTGGCTATTCCTTTATTCAGCGAGGTACTTGGTTTATAGCATTGCATCAACGGAAAGCTTAGTGACCTTGCCCTACAATTTCTATTGTAGGATCTAATTATCGGCACTTTTCCTAAGATGATCACGTGTTTTATTTTGTTGGTTAAATGAAGAACTGTATGATAAAAGTCTGCTAAAAAGTCAGATGATTTTGATTGATAATCTAACCAAGAAGCAGAAATTATTATTACTTGATAGTCAGCTAGCTTTGTCCATAATAATTTCAAAGAATCACGACAGCTAGCATAGTACTCAATTTTCATGTGTTTTCTTATCTTTTGTCTGATAGGGGGACAGGAATTAATTTGAATATTTCGAAATAGGAAACCTTGTTTACGTGCAAAAGCACCTATCATACCAACATAATGCGCTGCATTAGAGTCTCCTAGTAACAAAACTTCAGGCTCTTCACTAGGTATATAGGCATTACCTTGATTATCTATACGGCTAGTTTGCCCAATAATACAATTAGTATCCGTAATATCTTTAGTTTTAATGCGCCTTTTTTGGCAAATATATTTATAAGAATAAGAGGGTTTTACATCGGATAATGTGGATTGAAGTTTCACTTGATAAGTCGATGAAAATTGCCTTAAGCCAAAACCATTAACTTGATAAGCAACTACTGCCACTATGGTAATGCAAGTTGCCGGTATTAGATATTGGCGAGTAAAAACTTTGTTGAAGTTGCCTGTCGTATAGCGAAAAGGTTGTTCAATATAGTGATAACTCAACCAGGCAAGTAATAGGATTAAAGTAAATAATGCGATGTTGGTCATTAAGTTTTGTTCAAATAGGCCATAGCGAAAAAAGGCAATAATAGGCCAATGCCAAAGATATGCCGAGTATGAAATGAGCCCGATAAATACCATAGGTTTTAAAGTCAAAAACCGAGTTATTAAGTTACTTTGATATTGTCCTGAGAAGACAATGCAGGCGGTACCTACGGTTGGTATTAGAGCAATAAAACCTGGAAAAACACTCTCCTCTGAGATAATGATTAATGATAAAGTTACCAGTAACAGGCCAACAAAAGATATAAAATTTAGTATGGCGGTTGATAGTTTAGAGAAAATTTTTTTATGAATGATATATGCGATAATCGCGCCGATAAGTAATTCCCCCGCTCGGGTTGGTAACATGTAATATACTAATGATGCGTCACTGGCATAAAAATACTGTGCGGCAAAAAAGGATATAAAGGCCATCAGTACTAATAGCCATAAAAATAGCTTACTGTGCCTAGCAGGATAAAAGATCAAAAGTATTGCTGGCCAAACTAGATAAAACTGTTCTTCAACCGCTAATGACCAAAAATGTAGTAATGGCTTCTCATCCATGGCAGCGGCGAAATAGCTAGTGTCTTGTGACAAATAAAAGTGAATGTTGACCATTGAGAGTAATGACCAGATAACCGACTCTGACACTGCTTTAGCATCTTTGGGTAATAGAAGTAGTTGCGAAACTATCAATACAAATAGTAAAACAGCTAACATTACTGGGGCTATTCGCTTGATCCTGCGACGATAAAACTCTGTAATTGAGAATTGCCCTTGAGCCATTTTTTCATAGATATACAGTGAAATAAGGTAACCGGAAAGAACAAATAAAATATCTACACCAACAAAACCACCAGGCAGAATGTTTTTATCAAGGTGAAATATAATGACGGAAAGCACCGCTATGGCTCTTAAACCATCAATGTCAGCTCGGTATTTATTCGTCTGATTATTCATTACAACCTCTTTATTACTCGCCGATATGACTTGTTGGCATAGCATTACTTTGTTTTTTAATATTTAATTTGTGGTTGTTTTCCTGTATTTGGCTATAGTTGCTCAAGAGTAAATAATGGAGTGTCTTTTAGAAAATGTAAAACATTCTGCCATGACCAAGTGCTAACTGGACGGCATTTAGCGCTGTTATTAGCATTGTTGCTTTGGCCCATTTTAGGACAGATTTATAATGTCATTAGTCCCTAAATCAGCGGATAGCAGCGAAAGATAAAATTTTATTTTTTCAGATACGTCATGAAAATTTCAATCCAAATTTAGGTTTTATATGTAAATAAGCAAAGAGTATTCCGTTTTATTTGTACAGCTTTATTAACAGCTTAGTTAACGGGGGGGTACATAATGCAAAGCAATGCTGTTCTATTTCTTAAATTGCTAGCAATTCGGCTGTTTTTGTAATCGACATCTTATTTCAGATAAGTTAACTTGGTGGTCATACCAGAAGTTATTAATAATAAAAGCAGATCATCTATGACTAACCAGAACATCGATAAACGCATTGAACTGCAGATAAGCGATAATATTGCCCACGTCAGCTTCAATAGAGCTAAAAAGCATAATGCTCTAGATATGGCGATGTTTTATGCTATCCGTGAGACTATTAACGACTTGCGGCGTGATCATTCGATAAGAGCAGTAATTGTTGAGGGCAAGGGTGAAGATTTTTGTTCTGGCTTAGACATTAAAGCAGTGATGAAGTCGGCCAAGGCGCCATTACAGCTGTTGTTCAAGTGGTTACCTTGGCATGCGAATCTAGCGCAGTACGTTTCGGTTGGTTGGAGAAAGATACCGGCACCAGTGATCATGGTTATTCATGGTCGTTGTTGGGGAGGAGGCTTACAGATAGCACTAGGAGGAGACTTCCGTATTGCTGCGCCTGATGCTTCAATTGCTGTTATGGAAGCTCGTTGGGGCTTAATACCTGATATGGGCGGAACTCTGGCATTAAGGGAGTTGTTATCATTAGATATTGCCAAAGAGCTTGCAATGACAGGGGCAACTATTACTGGTGAGCAAGCACTTAACTATGGCTTAGTTACTCATGTAGATGAAGACCCCTCTGAAAAAGCATTACAACTAGCACAAGCTATTTGCCAGCAGTCACCCGATGCAGTTGCCGCTACGAAGAAGCTCTATAATAAAAGTTGGTGGAGTAAACCAGGTTTTGCCCTCGCGCGCGAGTCTTATTATCAAATTAAAATTTTACTGGGTCGTAACAGAAAAATTAAAACTTATAACCAACTTCATCAAGATGGTAAACCCAGAGAGTTTGTCAATAGACAAAATTGGTAAGCTGTATCCTCGTATACACAATTTGTTTGAGCCATATTTTTATTCCCAAATTTATGGCACGTTCTCATACTCCAATTACAACGCTCACTTCATTCTACGCAGCACATTTAGTCGTTTGGTAATGCAAGCTTTTAAATATACGTTGTTACCTATATCTTAATATTAATTGACTGTGTCCGTTAGTGTCCGTATGTTGTCCAACGGACACTAACGGACACACTGAGTGTCCGTTCGGACACTCAGTCATTTCTATGGAATAATTATTCTTTTAATTACAGTTAGTTACAGTTGTTTGTTTTATGGCATTGAATCTGCAGTACTAGGTTATCAAATGTTAACTTAGAAGAATTACATGATTGCAGGAACAAGTGGACAGGATGAAGTAATTGTTAATCCTAATAAAATGCCAGTAAAGAAAATATTACTGAGCTTAACGGTTTTATGCGGTCTTTGTTATCTTACTTTACCAACCCTGTCTCAGTGGTACTCTTCAATTCCTACTATTGACAGTAATACCGTTAACATAGACACAGTGATTCGAGGAGACCTTATTCGTGATGTGGTTGTTTCGGGTAAAGCTGTCGCGGCCAATGCTCCACAACTTTATAGCACTGAAATTGGAAAAATAACATTGCTGGCAAAACCTGGCGAAGCGGTGCAAGAAAGCCAAATTGTCGCTCGTTTAGTTAGCCCAGAGTTAGACGCTTTAATTAAACAGCAGCAAACGACCCTTGAGCAGTTAAGCATTAATGCCAACCGCGGTGTCTTAGCCGATAAAGAAGCGCAGCTTGACCTTGAAAGTAACATGAATACCGCACAATCAAGCTTAAATGTTGCCAAGCGGGAATTTCAACGGGCAGAAATATCTTACGCTAAACAAATTATTAGTGAAGTCGATTGGCTAAAAAGCCAAGACGCGGTAACTGATGCCACACGTTTATTTGAACATACGCAAAAAAGAGTGTCATTTGCCAAAGAGCGATTACATTTTGAACGACAGCATAGAGCGTTTTTAGTAAAAAAAGAGCAACTGATTCTCGATGAATTATCACGTCGCCATGAAGCACTAGCTATTAAAGCACCGGTAAGTGGCGTGGTAGGTAACTGGCTGGTAGCGCAGAAAAATACCATTGCAGCTAACACCGCGATTATGACCATTGTCGACTTATCTGAGTACGAAGCAGAGTTAAGTGTACCTGAGTTCTACGCCGATGATTTAGGTCTCGGTCTGGAAGTCGCGATGAAGATTGCTGGAGTTGCAATACGCGGTGAAATCATTGCAATTTCTCCAGAAGTTAAAGGCAATCAAGTTACCGTCCGAGCGAAAATTATAAATTCAAAGAAAATTCAATTAAGACAGAACCAACGTATTAACGCCCGCATTGAATTCGAGAAAAAAGAAAACGTGCTTATGGTTAAACGTGGTGCCTTTATGGGCTCATTTGGTGGCAAGTATATCTTCAAGCTTGTTGAAGACAGTTACGCCAACAAAACAGCGATTACTACGGGTGCAAGTAGCGTTGACTATATCGAAATTACTTCTGGTATAACCGCGGGCCAACAAGTGATTACTTCGGATTATGACGATTTTAATAAAGCAGAACAAATTTACCTAGGTGGTTAATAAAACTTGGGGGTAATCAAGCCGCCCGCAAATGAACACTAATTTACTAAACAAACAAATAATAAGCCAAGGCTTAGTGGCTCATGTTTACCCTAAGGCAACATGTAAGCGCTTAATACAAAAGGAAAGTACCATGCTTAAAATGAACAACATCTCTAGAATTTATCAAAGCGATACCATTCAAACACACGCACTACGAGACTTCTCATTAAATGTAAAAGCAGGGGAGTTTGTTGCGGTCACAGGCCCTTCAGGCTCGGGTAAATCTACTTTTCTAAATGTCGCCGGGTTATTAGATAACTTTGACCGCGGCCAATATGAATTAGACGGTGTTAGCGTACAAGGCTTAAAAGATGATGAACTATCACGCTTAAGAAACGAAAAAATTGGTTTTATCTTTCAAAACTATAATCTTATTCCTGATTACAGCATTTTTGACAATGTTGATATGCCGCTGCGCTATCGTGGTTTTAGTGCCAGTGAGCGCAAACGTAGAGTTGAAGAAGCCCTAGAAAAAGTAGGTTTAGCTTCTCGGCTTAAATACCTACCAAGTCAACTCTCAGGTGGACAACAACAACGTGTTGCGATTGCTAGAGCATTAGCAGGAGAACCGAAGATATTATTAGCCGATGAGCCAACAGGTAACCTTGATTCATTAATGGCGCGACAAGTAATGGAAATCTTGCATGATCTTAACAAAGGCGGTGCCACTATTATCATGGTAACGCATGACCCTGATCAAGCCCGTGAAGTGAGCCGGAATGTGCAGGTTATTGATGGTCAGTTAGCTGATTTTAGGGTTTACGCGCCGCTAGATAGAACTGAGGGGAAAACTATCTCTACTGCAGTAAGCGAGGAGATGGCTGATGTCTAGTGCCAGTATGTTTACCTATAACTTATCATTAGCAATGCAGAGCTTTAAGCGCGCGCCGACTTTGTATTTTTTAATTATGCTGACTTTGTCCATCGGGGTTGGCGTACTGTGTGCCAATCTGGCGTTAGTTAACTCTATGGCAAGTGATCCTATACCAGGGAAAAGTGACAAGTTAATTCATATTAGTATGAATACCTGGCCAGATGATACACCGCCAGATGAGCCTATGCATATATTACGCTATCGCGATGCAATGAAAATTGCCGAGTCAGGCATTGGTACACGCAGTGCGGTATTTTATGCATCGGGTGTTTATGCAAGAGATGTTGAATCAACGAGTATGCAACGCTTTGATTCTGACGTTAGGGCTACAACGCCTGGCTTTTTTAACTTAACCAATGCGCCTTTTGCATATGGCTCGGCCTTTGAAAAAAGTCGTGGCATGGAAGTGGTTATCGGTGATGAATTAAATCAAAAAATATTTGCCGGTAAAAACAGTGTTGGTAAAACCTTAGAACTCGACGGTGAGTTACTTACCATTGTAGGGGTATTAAAACCTTGGGTATTAAGACCATTATTTTACCATGTTACCGAAGGGCGGGCTTTTAACTTAACCGATGATATTTATGCGCCACTTGAAACAGCTATTGATCTGGGCTGGTCAATACATGCGCGAAGCTCATCTGCGGTTAGTTATGCTGGAATTGAAGAAACCCGTGATACAGATGTTTACTACTTGCAAGCCTGGGTCGAACTAGAGGAAATAAAGCAAAGGTCTACATTGCAAAGTTACTTAGACAATTACAGTCAACAACTTAAAGAGGCCGGAGAGCACCCTTTAGCTATTAGAAATGAATTACATAATGTCAATGAATGGCTAACGGAAACAAAGGTGGTTGACCAAAAGGTACTTGCCTTCACCATAGCTTCAGTATTGTTCTTAGCTGTGTGTATCTTCAACGCAAGTAGCTTATTACTATCACGTTTTCATGCGGCAAAATTTGAGGTTGGTTTGCGTCGAGCACTTGGGGCAAGCAATCGTCATATGTTGATGCAAGGCTTAACTGAAAGTGTGTTATTAGGGCTAATCACCGGGGCGGTGGCATTAGTATTGAGTTGGTTATTTTTGAAGTTGTCAGTGCAATTTTTGCCACGCTTAGCAAATATCGCTGTATTAGAGCCTAAATTACTGCTGTTAGGTATGTTCTTGGCACTCATAACTTCTATTGCCAGTGCGTTATACCCGATATATCGCGCTAATCGTTACACCATTTCTGCGGAACTTAAATAGCTAGGGTATAAGGTCAAATCATGAATATTAAAGCTTTACTTAAATCTTTATTGTTAAGAAAATTTACCACTGGCTTATTAATCTTACAATTGGCTATAACCTTAGGTTTGTTAGTTAATAGTGCTATTTTGGCCTTAGACACTAATAAAAAATTAGCCGAGAACACCGGTCTTGATGCTGAAAATATCTTAATTGTTTCATTGCATCCAACGTCGGGAACTTATCGCGACTTAGACTATTATCGATCAATTGTTAGTGAAGATTTACAGAAAATAAATAAAATGTCAGGTGTTGAGAGTGTGTCAGTTATTAATCAGTTGCCTATCAATAGAAGAGGCATGTTAGGTAATGTATTTGATTTGGATGATCCTGAAATCATCACTAAAGATAAATACCTGCAAGATGTAAAAATCTTCCTCACCAATGAAGAGCTAAGTAAAACCTTAGCGTTTGCATTAGTTGAGGGCCGATTTCTAACCAAAGATGATCAACTTGACTTTGGTAGCGACCAAAATGGCAATGTACTTATTACTGAATCATTAAAAAAGGCGCTGTATGGCGATAAATCTGCGCTGGGTCAAGAAACCAATAATGGTCGTATTGTTGGCGTAGTGAAAGATATCATGCTCAACCCTAACATTCCTGCTGACAAACAATATGGTGTATTTGGCAATCGTATTATGGAATTTATCTTTACAGGTCGTTATTACTTATTAAAAGTAAGTCCTGGGCAAGTGGAAGCCGTACGTAATAAAGTCAGCGATACCATTTTAGCGGTGCAAGCCGAGCGTGATATCTTCAGAATTTATACCATGGCTGAACATATGCAGCGCTTTTATCGTCATGATAAAGGTTTAGCGCAATTGTTCTTAATGTTATGTGGCTTAATGATCTTTGTTACCGCTATCAGCAGTTATGCTTATTCACAATTTCATATCTCGCGCCAGAAGAAATTCATTGGTATTAGACGAGCACTAGGCGCACGTAAAAAAGATATTCTTTTATATGTGCTTACCGAAAACTGGTTGGTATATAGCATTGGCTGTGTCTTAGGTTTAGGCATGGCTTTAGCATTCAATATTTTGTTGAGTCAGTATATTAGCTTGAGTAAACCAGATATTATGTTGTTTTTACTAGCAAGTGCGGTCATTTTTGTTGCCGGTACATTAGCAACTTTAATCCCCGCGATAAAGACCAGTAATATTCCGCCGGTGATTGCGACGAGAACGGTGTAGGCGTGATTTTAATCGCGATTTTTTGAATTCGCGGTGTTTGAAATAGTGGTTTTTTGGAATCGCGAATAGGTATTTTCGCGAATAAATTCCCGCCTACAGAATTAATGCAAAAGGAACAGAATGACACAAATATTAATTGTTGATGATAACCCTGACATCCTGGAAGCGCTTGAGTTGTTATTGAGTTTGCATGATTATACGGTACTAACCGCTGAAAATGAGAAACAAGCATTATTGGCGGTAGCTCATCAACGTGTTGATCTAGTTATTCAAGATATGAACTTTGCCCAAGGCATCACTTCCGGTAACGAAGGTCAGTCACTGTTTAAAGCTTTAAAAGCGTTAAATAATAATCTACCTATCATCTTAATTACTGCGTGGACACAATTAGAAACCGCTATTTCCTTGGTGAAAGGCGGCGCAACTGACTATCTACAAAAACCGTGGGATGATAATAAGCTGCTTGAATTGGTCGCCCAATATAGTCAAAAACCCCAAGCAAAACTTAACAAAAAAAATAGTACCGAGAACAGCAAAAGTTCAGTGGAAGATTTTATTTATAAGAGCCAAGTAATGCACAGCCTGATAGCACAGGCAGGCAAAGTTGCTGACGCTACAGTCAACGTATTAATTACCGGCGCTAATGGCGCAGGCAAAGAAAAATTGGCTGATTATATACACCAGCAATCACCACGCTTTAATAATGCATTTATCAAAGTAAATATGGGTGCTTTACCTCATGATCTGATGGAAGCAGAGTTGTTTGGCGCGGAAAAGGGTGCCTTCACTGGCGCTAATCAAGCAAGAATTGGTCGTTTCGAAGCCGCGCATAACGGCACGTTATTCTTAGATGAAATCGCCAACTTAACCTTATCTGGTCAGATGAAATTACTGAGAGTATTGCAAACCGGTGAATTTGAACGCTTAGGATCTAACAGCACCATAAAAGTCGATGTCAGAGTATTGAGTGCCAGCAATGCAGACTTAACTTTAGCGGTGCAACAAGGCACATTTCGGGAAGATTTATATTATAGACTAAATGTAATAGAACTGAATTTACCTGAATTAGTACAGCGGCAAGCGGATATTGTGCCATTAGCGGAGTACTTTATTGGTAGTGAATACTCTCTGAGTGATGAAACAAAGCAAGCATTAACGAGTCATGCTTGGCCGGGAAATGTCCGTGAATTAGAAAACGCTTGTAAGCGTGCACTAGTTTTTGCTAACAAAAGCATACTAGCGCCAAGTGATTTTCAGCTAACATCAAGTTTAGTCGTTACAACGGCCAACGAAAAAGAGCACATAAAACAGGTATTAATCAAACATAATGGTGTAATCAAACATAGTGCACTCGAGCTAGGCTTAAGTCGACAAGCGTTGTACCGCCGTATAGAGAAATATCAAATAGATGTTGAGACGTTATGTTAGTAGAGCCACTATGTTAATTTTCCAATTAATACTGATAAACATCGCCTTCCTAGTTAGCTTTGCTCTTTTATTACCTAGTTTTCCATGGCTCTTTGGACTAAACGCATTATTACTACTGGCGTTAGCAATAATGCGTTATCGCTATTATCACCGACAAAATAACCAGGTACTGCAGGCTTTGTTACATGGTTTACGGAATTTACAAGATGGTGATTTTTCCATTAGCTTGGCCATTCCTAAAGAAAACAAAGCTAACAAAGCAAATGAAATCCAAGCCGAAGTATTGACGCTGTTTAATCAGGTGACGGATAAGTTAAGACAAGAAAAACAATCCATATATCAACGAGAGTTACTTTTAGATAAAGTGGTGAATGCCTCCGACGTTGTCACGGTATTAGTGAACCACAGAGATACCATTATTTTCGCTAATCGCGCTGCCGAATATTTTTTTAGGCAAAATAGTCTGTTGGGCTTGTCTTGGGCAAGTTTATTAGCGGATAAGCTGCCTGAGCTCATTTCACATCATGATAAAGATAATGCCATTATTCAGTTACTGCTAAATGATGTCAATGTTAATGATGATCAGGTAAAGGCTAAAACTAAAACTGAGCAAAGCTGGCACTTGTCGCGCCATCATTTGAAATTGCACGGCAGTCGTCACCAATTAACCTTACTCAAACCCTTAACACAAGCCATGCATCAACAAGAGTTACAAACATGGAAGAAAGTAATACGTGTCATTAACCACGAACTGAATAACTCTATCGCCCCGATAAGCTCTATGTGCCATAGCGGTAATATCCTAGCAGAGCGCTTAAATGAACCACAACTGATACGAGTATTCGCCACTATCTCTAAGCGGATAAATAAGCTGGCAGAATTTATTCAAAGTTACAGTCAGCTGGCACGGTTATCGAGGCCACAAAAGCAAACATTTGATTTAATAAAAACCTTAAAGCAATTGCAAGAGTTGTATCAGTTTAGCCTAAGCTGTCAAGATACTAGCTTGTTGTTTTCAGGCGATGAGAGCCAAATTGAACAGTTATTAATTAACTTACTAAAGAATGCCGAACAAGCATGCCCAGATAAAGATAGCGCTGTTAGCGTTAGCCGTCAGCAAGGTAAATTAGTGATAACCGTGAGAGATTTTGGCTCAGGTATGCCAGTAGAAGTACTGACTAAAGCCTTCTTACCTTATTATTCAACCAAAGCGGATGGCAGTGGTATTGGCTTGAGTATTTGCCGAGAAATTAGCGATGGTCATCAAGGTCAAATCACCTTAAACAACCATCCCCAAGGTGGCTTGCAAGTAGATGTACATTTTCCGATTAGCTAAAGTCATTTATTTTAAAAAGTCACAATAGCCTAGTAACAGTTAAAAGAGTTATTAAAACTGCTTATCTATTCTGACATTACCATTGGCAAGATAAACCATTCTTACCGCATCTTGGTGATGAAAGACCATCTGTTGATCAAAGTCTTGAATAACCATAAATTGCTGGCATTGTTGTTCAGCGCAATCGACTTCGATCATTAGCTCCACTAAGTGAATCACTACCGTTTTACCTTGGCTGCGATTATTGGCAATAGCGCCACCGGCAATCGCACCTAAAACAGTGGCAATATCTCTGCCACTGCCACCGCCAAATTGATTGCCAATAACGCCGCCAATCAATGCACCACCAAAGGTTTTCCAACCGCTATTTTTATCTTGTATCAACTCTTGCTGGCTAATGTTTCTAGCAGAAACTACTGTACCAAAGAGTACTTTTTCAACAGGTACGGCTTTATTTCTATCATAATTGGCATTAGCTGAATAACTAAAGCAGAATATGAACAGGGTTAAACTTGTTAATAATAGCGATTTCATACTTTTTCCTTACATAGTTCTTTTTTTGCTGTTTACCAGCTAACAAATTCTTTACCTTTGGTTTTACGGATCTCAGTTTCATCAGCCCATTCTACTAAGCCACTTTCAAGATCCATTAAACGTAATGTAAATTTGTAATAAACATCAGACTGATCTTTATTAGACTTAACAATGCTGGCTAAGTTGCCATAAAGCATATATTGAGCGCCAACTTGTTTGCCAAACTGCATGGCTTTACCTGAATCAACCATGCCACTGTTTTGTTGGAAATCAAGTTGCTTGCGTACTGCCGCAACACGGCCCATATCTACAAATCTAAATTTACCCGAACGAAGTAATTTAGTAGAGATAGAGTCAGTAATTGATTCGGTATCAATATGCTCACTGGTTTTGTTTTTGATACTTTCGACAAAGATAATAGGGCGAGTGTTGGCGGTTAATGTGCCAACAACAGGAGAAAGCAGTAATGAGTCAGTCATTTGACCAGCAACTTTTTGTAAATCGGTAGAACCAAAGCTGATATCCGTTGTTTCAACTGCAGTAGCATCGCCATAGCGCACCACTGATTTATTGGTACAGCCGGCAACTAGGGTAAGTGTTAGTGCAACACTGGTAATAATAATAAGTTTTTTCATCTGTTTTTCCTTTAACTAAATTTGAATTTATTAAGTATGTTTTTTATTGGTTAGGCGTTAAAATTTAAAGAATTTTTCAGGCACTTCACGTACATAAAGGCTAAATGATGCTACTTGAGTGGTAGGAGCTAATCCTGGTAGCGCTGCAGTTTGCATGCCGTGTAAGTCTAAGGGCTGCCAAGGGCTTTTACCTGCTTCAATAACAAAACCGTCTTTATCAAACCAAGTAAAATGAAATTGCAATTTGAGGGTTTTTTTATAGGTACTGGTCAGTGATAAATTAACCTCTAGTAAATCGTTATTGGTGCGAGATCTAATATCACTTATATGAAGCTTTTTGCCTAGCTCTGGGTTGTGAACCTGTAAGTGGCTACTGAACTTTTGTCCAGGGGCTATTTGCTCGCTACCCATGCCTGAAGTCACTGGCGGTACGTTTTTACAAGCACTAATTAATAACGTGGTCGACAACGCTGCAACGAACAGCAGAGAACGTTTTGTTATCATTTTACTTTTCATTTTTTAATACTCCATGTTTAACAGGGCGTTTCTAAAGCTAAAGGTTGATACTTTGGTAATGAATGTAGCTACCAATAGTGGTTAATTTTACTAAGGTTTGCCTGTCTTCGTTGATTTCAAAAGTTACGGTGCGCTTATTACCGTTAATATTCATTTCTACTTCATGTTTACCGGGCGAAAAATCCATGCGCAGAATATGAATACTGTCGGGCAGCGTACTCCAACTTCTGGTATCAGCCTTTTCTGAAGCAACATTATAAAGGGCGGCTAAAATATTGCCGATATCACCACCTTTGCGGCTCATTTGTTGCCTTACCTCTTCTTTGGCAATAACACGGACAATTTGTCTGGTAACAATTACCGGCATTTCATCTTGCAATTGTTTAGCTGCCAGTGATTGAAGTCGAACAATTTCTTGTGATTGATACTGCTTGCCTTGATAGCTTAAAGAAAGCCCTGAATATTGACGTAAGCGGTTTTGATAGCTGGGTAGGGCAACACTGTAAAAACGCACGTCGCCATGGCTGGTAAATATTGGCAGGTGGATAGAAACTTCTTGTTTACTATTGATGATGCCTTGCTCAACTAGGATCACCAATTGGCCGCTTGGCGTTAGTGCTTGTTGGTTATCTATTTGGCCAATGTTTTGGCTTATGCTTTTGCTATTGTCTTTGCTCTTGCCGTGAGTAATGTCATGAGAGAAACGGTTTTTAAATAGCTGAATATCATTACCCATACCTAGACGGTTAGCTAATCGCCAAACATCTTTCTGTACGGTGGAATTGCCTGGATAAATCTCTAGTGCCTTTTTATAATCTATATAAGCATCATTGCTTTGTCCTGCAGCTTCATAGAGCACACCAGATAAATAAAAGGTGTAGGCATTTTGAAAGCCATTTTTCACCTTGCCAATGGCAGTATTCATTGAGGGGTATTTACTGGCTAGACTTTCCGAGCTGACGCCCTTTTGGGCCATTTCTTTCTGACTATCAAAGATGGCTTGTTGATTCGCTTTTAAGGCTTTGTTTTGTACTAAATTAGCGCGTCGTATTTCAACTAAGGCACCGGAGAGATCTCTTTGACTTAAGTAATTAAGTGCTTGGTAACTATGTAACATGCTTTGCTCATAATAAGGGATGTCGTATCGAGTAGCGTTGTCGTTACTGATAACGGCAGCAATATTCTCCACCCCGCGACTGAGCTGAATTTTAGCGGCTTGTTCGGCTTGTTGAACTTGTCGATAAACAAGTTCAAAGTTTTGTTGGCTTTGTTGATGTTGGTTAGCTAAATATTCTAAGCGGGCCTTTTCTAGTAGGCTTAAATTATAACTACCGTTACTCTCACTGCGCTCAGGCACTAACGATAGCGCTTGTTCAAAGTTGCCTTTTTGCTGTGCACTTTTTACACCTTGCATTTGCTTATTGTAATTACTGAATATATCGCCAAAGGACGTTGCAGCACATGAGCTTAATAAAAGAATAAGTGTTATTGAAAGGGAGGTTCTAAAAAAAATATTTTGCATTTTAGTAGCTTATATTGTTCATTGTAGATAGCAAGGTGAACCCTGTATAAAAAATGTAAGTTATTGCAATAAAATGATTAGGGCTAAGTCTGATCTAGAATAAGTCAGTAATTTTTAAAGGCAGTTACACTATACCCAAGCCACTTCAAAATGCAGGATTCAGCTGGAATTAGAAACGTCTTTAAGCAAGGCATAGATTGAAGAGAGTAGTTATTCAGGATAATTGCTCCTGCATTATCGAATAAGCTACATTCATGTAGCTTTATTGTCGAAATCAATAACGTAGCATAAAACGTTTATAAGTCAGCCCTTTGGGGATGCGGGAGTAAAACATGCTATTCGCTACCTCTTTTTTTAAGGGAGTAACCATTAATAAAAAGAAGCGTCTTGGGTATATATAAAATTTTATTCCAGAGAACAAGCCATGCTGATGTCACTACAACAAGCAATAATTAACGAGAAAGTTGCATTTTTTGCCCTCTTTGGCTTTATGGGCTCTGCTTATTATTTAGTGCCCGAGGAATCTGAAACTGAACTCTATAGTCCTAAACTAGCTGTTATCATGTTTTGAAGCTTCGTTGCTGCCAGTGTTGCTACTATCCTTAGTTACTTATTAGTTACTTATTAGTGCCTTATTCAACGCTAGCTGATATTACTTTTAATCAATAATGGCCAGCCATTGGACGTGAGTTTTTTGATCCGCCTACTATTACTAAAATTGGTATTGTTTTTTGTTTAGCTTTCTTATTTAACTTAGGCATGACCATGTTAAAAGGCCGTAAAACGGCCATCAATATGGTGCTTTTTACCGGCTTAGTCGGCTTAGCTGGATTCTCTTATTCGCTTTCTATAACTCAACTAACTTAGCCTTAGATAAATACTTCTGGTGGTTTTTTATTCACTTATGGGTAGAAGGTGCTTAGGGATTAATCATGGGCGACACCTTGGCTTATGTATTGATCAAAGTTACCGGTGTTGACCGTGAAGTTATTGAAAAGTGAGGCTTCTGGTTAATGACAGTTGCTATGGTATTTATCACCTTATTCTTAACTGATGCGGGTATCTTACAAGCATGGTTACAACGTTTATCTGAATCTGCTGAAGCATTAAGCATTAAGCTTTATGGTCACTCAAGATAAGCTCGCTATTTTTTTACTGGTTACGTGAAATTGCTGGGGTTATCTTCCTACTAGGTTTAATTTCTTCTTTAACTAGTTTATTTATCACTGAAAAAGCACAACTTAATTTATCCTGTTTTTAATTATCTCCTTTCAAACGGAGTAAGTACACATAGGTGCTAATTCCGTAATAAGTAAAGCCGTGAACCTAGGGTCACGGATTTTTTAGCTTAAAAAACGTCTGCTAAAATTGTCTATACTGGTATAACGTTATTAAGTTAATTAACAGCTGAGCTGTTACGCTAATGAAGTAAGGTTACAGAGATGGTATTAAAAGTTACTCATAAAGTAATCATAGGTTTTGCCATTATTTTGCTACTACTATTATTTTCTAGTATTAGTTCAGTAGGAATTTTAAGTGATATTAAAATTGCTACAGCGAAGGTAGATAACTTTGCTCTGCCATTGCAAGGTTATGCGAATAATGTGCAAAAGCAATTACTTAAACAGGCCAAGTTGGAAGCGTTAATTGTTACTCAGTCAACGGTAAGTGCCATTGAAACTATTGAGCAAAACTTTGCTCAACAAAATTTACTGTTAATCAAAAACAGCCAGTTAATAACAAAAATGCTGGTTAGCTTTCCAGCCATTGATAATTTAAGTCATTTCACTACAACTTATAATGCCTATACCCAGTCTGTAGCGCTTATGTTTACTTATAAAAAAGCACAATTAACTGAAACCATACAATTTAACGAGCAGCAAAAATCCCTCTATAACATTTTAGATGAAGCCAGTGCTATTTTAGGTGATTTATCCTTTTTAGAAGATACGCAAAATCAGCGGCAGATCGAGCGTATTATTGGTTCAGCTAGCCAAATAGAGGGTTACTTGTTTAATTTAACCGATGCGACTAAGGCGATACTAACTATTAATAGTATTGAAGAAGTCACCATGTCTCAGCAAGATATTGATTTTGGTTTAGATAATATTACTCAGTTATTAACTTTTTTAAGCCGCCTAGGTGAAGATTATGATACCGGTGGTTTAATAGATCAGTTTATTGACGAGTTTACGCGTTCAAAGTCGATGCTGCGTAGTGATAATAATATATTTACCTTAAAAACATCACAACTTGAACATAGAGATTTATTTAATAAAGCTTATAAGAATTCAGAGCAACAAATCAAGGATGCTAGTGACGACATTGATATTTTTTTACAAGTGCTGGACAAAAACTTAACACAATTACAAGCGGATATATTTGACAATGTTGAACAAGGTAATATAGAAACGCTAGTTGTTTTTATTGTCTTGTTTATTGTTGGTGCGGGTATTGCGGCTATTACTATTCGGAGCATGATAGGCCCTTTAACAGGTATTAACAAAGTGTTAGCGCAAATAGCCAAAGGTGATTTGTCACGCCAGTTAACCGTTCGTTCAGAAGATGAATATGGTGAGCTTTCAAAAAATGTTAATTTGGTGGTTGCCGATTTAACGGCATTAATAACCAATATTTCTAATTATACTCATTCACTTAATGATGCCGCGGAACAATCCAGCAATAAAACCGCGCAAGTGACTTCCGCTTTATCTTTGCAACAGCAAACAATTATGCAAGCAACAGCACAAACCGATGACTTGGAGTTGAGTGCTGAAAATATTTTGAAAAAAGCGACCAATGCCGAACAAAAAATGACTGATGCCTTGGCGCAAAGTAATAAACTTGAAAATATAGCCAAGCTTACCAATGAACGCATGAAAAATTTAACTACCATGCTTGATAATACCTCAGAGGTTATGGCGGTTTTACAACAAAAATCTCTCGATATTAGCGGTATATTAGATGCTATTAGCAGTATTTCAGCACAGACTAATTTGTTGGCATTAAATGCAGCGATAGAAGCAGCAAGGGCAGGGGAGTCTGGTCGAGGTTTTGCTGTGGTTGCTGATGAGGTACGTTTACTGGCTAGCAGAACACAGGAATCTGCCAATGAAATTCAAGTGATGATTGAGTCGTTACAAGGCCAAACTAAAAAAGCAGTAGCGGATATTATTCAAGGAGAAAACGAAGCGAACAACTGTCAAGAACATACGGTTGAGCTTTTGGCCATATTGTCTTTAATCCATCAAGCGATAGAAGAAATGCATATCATGAGCCAGGATATATCGCAGTCAGCTACCCAGCAAAATGGCTTGAGTAATGATATAAAGCAGAGTATTGATGCGGTTGTTGATTTAGGCCAGAAAAGTAGTGAATTGTCGTCCTCAACACTGAAATATAGTAAGCAGGTTGCTGAATTAGCCACTAAGTTAGATGCCGCTATTGGTACCTTCAAAGTTTCTTAGTAAAAGTGATTTTTAGAAAGGCGACAATAGCTATTCACAGGTAACTTTTTCAGCCTGTATTTTTCAAGGCTATTTTTTTAAGTATAGAGATAATGTGAAAAAATGTTATTCAATGCATTTTAACCTATTTCCTCTTCGTTTTAACGAAAACAGTTTTATCCTTTCGATACTAGCTGTTACTTTCCAACTAACTTTATTCAAGTTCACTTAATTTAGCTCATTAAATTTAAGCAAACTTAACCTGATGAGGATTTAATTATCTCTACTTCAAATATACAAACATTGCTACATAAGGGTAAAAGCTTATTCGTCTCGGTAATGGTAATGCTCAGCTTATCATTAAGCCCAGTACTAACAGCACATGCGGCTAGCCAGTCTAGTGAACAAAACAGTGGTCATGAACGTAAGTTGGCTATTGATGAGAAGAACACCACTAAACACAGCACTAAGGTCAATGGCAAAAAATTTAAATACACAGCCACTACGGGGACGCAACCGGTATGGGATGAAGACGGTAATCCAACGGCGAGTTTGTTTTACACCTATTATCAACGCAGTGATGTAAAAGATACCGCAAAACGTCCATTGGTGATCTCTTTTAATGGTGGTCCTGGCTCTGCTTCGGTATGGATGCATGTAGCTTATACCGGTCCTAGAGTATTGAATGTCGATAATGAAGGTTATCCGTTACAGCCTTATGGCGTGAAAACTAATCCTTATTCAATTTTAGATGTCGCTGATATCGTTTTTGTTAATCCTGTTAATACCGGCTATTCACGCGTATTGCCAGATAAAGACGGTAAAATGCCAACTAAAGAGCAACAAAAGAAAATGTTCTTTGGTGTTAACGCGGATATTAAATATTTGGCCGAATGGGTAAATACTTTTGTTAGTCGTAATAACCGCTGGCGCTCACCTAAATATTTAATTGGTGAAAGCTATGGCACCACACGTGTTGCTGGTTTAGCTAAAGAATTACAGTCACGTCAGTGGATGTACGTTAACGGTGTGATTCTAGTATCACCAACCGATATTGGTATTAAACGTGATGGTCCGGTAAAAGCGGCGAACAGACTACCTTATTTTGCCGCAGCTGCTTGGTATCATAAAGCGCTAACGCCTGAGTTGCAGAAAAAACCTCTAACTGAGTTACTGGCCGAAGTTGAACGGTTTACTGTCGGTGAATACCTGCCAGCGTTAGCAAAAGGTGGTTTTATCTCAGTACAAGAGAAGCAGAATATCGCTGAGCAAGTAGCGAAATATTCTGGATTATCAGTGAGCGCCGTGGTTAATAATAACTTAGATGTTGATAATAACTTTTTCTGGAAAGAGTTATTACGCGATAGAAAACAAACTATTGGTCGTTTAGATTCTCGTTATTTAGGCATTGATAAAAAAGTTGCCGGTTCACGCCCTGATTATAACGCTGAGTTAAGCTCATGGTTACACAGCTTTACCCCGGCAATTAACTATTATTTACGCGAAGAGTTAGATTATAAAACCGATATTAAGTACAACATGTTTGGTAATGTTCATCCGTGGGATCGCACAGGTAATAAAACCGGCGAAGGGCTACGTTCTGCTATGGCACAAAACCCTTATCTACAAGTGATGATTCAATCAGGTTACTTTGATGGCGCGACTAACTACTTTGATGCTAAATATACTATGTGGCAGCTAGACCCAAGCGGTTTGATGAACGATAGGTTGTCATTTAAAGGTTATGAAAGTGGTCATATGATGTATTTACGCCATGAAGATTTACGACAATCAAATCAAGATATTCGTGACTTCATCAAAAAAAGCTTACCGGCTAAAGGGCAAGCAGCCAAGTATTAATGAATCGTCGATAAATTAATCTATTGGTTAGTAATTAGTTAAATGAAAAGCTTAGTCAATAATTTGGCTAAGCTTTTTTGTTGTCTGCGCCTTCTATAAAAGTGCAGGTGAGGCTAATAGATTATATATTGATTTCTTTTTAGTCGAAATCGCTGTATAATGCGCGCAAAATTATAGCCCTATTTCGGTAATCCGCTGGAATAGCGATTAACGATAGTAACAGCGAGTAAAGCCTGTGTTAGATAAATTAAGAAATGTGGCAATCATTGCCCACGTTGACCACGGAAAAACCACTTTAGTTGATAAATTACTTGAGCAATCAGGTACTTTAGATGCGCGTGCTGGCCATGACGAACGTGTTATGGATTCAAACGATATTGAAAAAGAACGTGGTATTACTATTTTAGCTAAAAATACCGCTGTTAACTGGGGCGACTACCGTGTAAACATCGTAGATACTCCTGGCCATGCTGATTTTGGTGGTGAAGTAGAGCGTGTTATGTCAATGGTTGATTCAGTACTATTGATTGTTGATGCACAAGAAGGCCCTATGCCACAAACGCGTTTTGTTACGCAAAAAGCATTTGCTCAAGGTTTAAGACCAATTCTTGTTATCAACAAAGTTGATAAGCCTGGTTCTCGTCCTGATTGGGTTATGGATCAAGTTTTCGAATTNTTNGATAACTTAGGTGCTACTGATGAACAACTNGACTTTAAAGTTGTTTACGCTTCAGCAATCAACGGTTGGGCTTCTTTAGAAGAAGGCGTTATTGGTACTGATATGACTCCTTTATTTGATACTATTATCAGTGAAGTACCTGCACCAGACGCCGATCCTGAAGGCGCATTCCAAATGCAAATTTCTCAACTTGATTACAGCTCATACTTAGGCGTAATCGGTGTTGGCCGTATTAAACGTGGTAGTGTTAAACCTAACCAACAAGTTACTGTACAGCTTGCAAATGGCGGCATACATAACGGCAAAGTAGGTAAAGTATTTGGTTACTTAGGTCTTGAACGTCATGATATTGAAGAAGGTTTTGCTGGCGATATCATTGCTATTACCGGTTTAGGTGAATTGAAAATTTCTGATACGGTTTGTTGTCCGAAAGAAGTAGAAGGTCTACCTGCATTATCTATTGATGAACCAACCATCAACATGACTTTCCAAGTTAATACTTCACCATTTTGTGGTAAAGAAGGTAAGTATGTTACTTCACGTAACATTAAAGAACGTCTAGAAAAAGAATTAGTACATAACGTTGCATTGCGTGTTGAAGAGTTACCAGATCCAGATAAATTTAAAGTATCAGGCCGTGGTGAACTTCACTTAGGTATCTTAATTGAGAACATGCGTCGTGAAGGTTTTGAGCTAGCTGTTTCTCGTCCAGAAGTTATTGAACGTATGGTTGATGGTGTATTACAAGAACCTTATGAAACAGTAACTATTGATGTTGAAGAGCAACATCAAGGTTCGATCATGGAAAAAATGGGTATCCGTAAAGCTGAATTAACTGACATGGCACCTGATGGTACTGGTCGTATTCGCATGGATTTCATTATGCCAAGTCGTGGTTTAATTGGTTTCCAAACTGAATTTATGACGTTAACGTCAGGCTCTGGTTTGATTTACCATTCATTCTTCGAATATGGTCCTCATAAAGGTGGTGAAATTGGTCAGCGTAAAAATGGTGTAATGGTCGCTAACGCAACTGGTAAAGCGCTTACTAACGCTATCTTCAACTTACAGTCACGTGGCCGTATGATGATTGGGCACGGTATTGATGTATATGAAGGTCAAGTTATTGGTATTCATAGCCGCGATAACGATTTAACTGTTAATGCACTTAAAGGCAAGCAGTTAACTAACGTTCGTTCTTCAGGTACTGATGAAGCACAAACATTAACTCCACCTATCTTAATGTCTTTAGAGCAAGCTTTAGAGTTTATTGATAATGATGAGTTGGTAGAAGTAACACCTCTGAATATTCGTATTCGTAAAAAATCCTTAAAAGAAAATGAACGTAAACGTGAAGGTAGAGGCAGTAAGTAATTACTGACCACCTTTGTGAATATTAAAAAACGGCTATCACGAAAGTGATAGCCGTTTTTTTGTTATCTAATAAAGGGTATACAGGATGTACTGGGTCTAGCAGACAGGATATCAATGAATGAGCCAAGCTGTTAAGTGACTGGGATTTACGGATGTCACAAATAAAGGGGGGTAGGAGTGTGTCAATGACTTTAAGCTTTACCAAGCAAGCATATGAGAAAATACCTCCAGTAAACCCTCGCCGTCCTTGTAAGACATATCTGCAATTGTTGTGAGTTTTGTCGGCAAAGAGGCTAGCTTATTGTCATTAAGTTACTGTTTTATGACGCCAAACTGTTAAGGGGAAATAAGATATTAATATCTTGTTACTTCTACTTTAAAAATAAAGCAGCAGAGTTGTTTATTTGTAACTAGGCTTAATGTTATCAAGCAGTAGCAAATCATTGCTTTATTTCTAAACAAAAGGAATTGTCTTATGTCCCCTGCACAATTAAAAGAACTTCAAGCGCTAAGCCAAATTTTCAGCCAAGGTAA
This sequence comes from Colwellia sp., assembly GCA_022969215.1. Classification (GTDB taxonomy): domain Bacteria; phylum Pseudomonadota; class Gammaproteobacteria; order Enterobacterales; family Alteromonadaceae; genus Colwellia. Next base: position 23,354 of record JALJPA010000002.1, read on the forward strand.
AGCTAACCCAAAACAAATCCAACAGCTTTCCGCTTTATTGGCGCAAATTAATCGTTATGATGAAAAAGAGCCTATAACGGAAAATGAGCATATTAGCTTTATTGCCGCGCCACGCTTTGGTTAATAAGCTGGGTATAAATGACTCAGCTCATTAAGCGTTATTTTTATAGGTTGCAGCATCTATAATTGACCATAAATGAAATATTCCAGCAATAATTGCTGGAATCACCATCCACCACAGTGCATAACCACCAAAACAGACAATGGCAAAAATTATTGCCGCCATTAGTCTACCTTGTACCAGTTGCCCCAATCCAGGGAAAAACACATTACAAATAGCGGAAATCACATTACCCGCTGAACCTTGAATTGTCATCAATTACTCCGTTTTATCTTATCAATACCAGTATCATACTGGATAATTCATTAACGCTATCTTAATATATGCAACAAATATGACAAATCAGTAAATTGTTAACAAATATGAGTGCATTCAAGCAAACAAGTATTGGCGAGTATTGGCATAAACATAAAGGGCTGCTATTTTATTTTAGCCGACGTGTTAAACGTGAACAAATTCAAGTGGTAGCTGGTTATCTATCTTATGTTTGTTTAATGTCACTTGTTCCACTCATTGTAGTCATGCTATCGGTAATGACAGCTTTTCCACTGTTTGCCGAACTGCAACAGACCGTTGAAGGATTTGTTTATCAAAACTTTGTCCCTGCAGCAGGCGATGTGGTACAAGAATATTTAACCGGCTTTGTCGCCAATGCTTCAAAAATGTCCGCTGTCGCTATATCATTCTTGTTTGTCGCGGCGCTATTACTGATTTCTTCAATTGATAATACCTTTAATAAAATTTGGCGAGTAACCGATAAACGCCGGACGATAACCTCATTCGCCATGTATTGGATGGTATTAACGTTAGGACCAATATTGGTTGGTGCTAGTATTGCCTTATCTTCTTATATAGTGTCGATAGTCGCGGTTGATCAGTATGATATCTTAGGCTTGTTTGATATTTTTTTACGACTACTGCCATTATTATCTTCTATTATTGCCTTTGTTATTCTCTACATGGCTGTGCCTAATAAAGCGGTACCTTTTAAGTACGCAATATCGGGCGCATTTGTGGCAGGGGTATTATTCGAATTTGCGAAAAAAGCTTTTGCCTTATATATTGCGGCATTTCCTTCTTACCAAGTAATTTATGGTGCATTGGCTACCATTCCTATTATTTTTTTATGGGTCTATGTTTCTTGGCTTATTGTCTTGGTGGGAGCCATGATAACCGTATCTTTACAAGAGTACCCTTTGTTGAAAGAGCAAGGATTGAAAGATCAAGCGTTAAAAGAACAAATACCTAAAGAAGAAAACCTACCACCAACAAATGAAGAGCAAATGAAATGATAGCTTTGCTACAGCGTGTCAGTCAGGCAAGCGTTACTGTGGATAACCAAGTCATTGGCGAGATTAGTCATGGCTTATTAGTGTTTCTTGCTATTGAACCAGAAGATAATGAAGCTAAGGCCAAACGTTTAGCACAGCGTATTGCCGGTTATCGCATATTTAGCGATGAAAATGACAAAATGAATTTAAATGTCAAACAAGCGGGTGGCGATATCCTAGTGGTCTCTCAGTTTACCTTAGCTGCAGACACTAATTCAGGGTTGCGACCTAGTTTTTCTACCGTAGCAAATCCAGAGTTGAGCAATATCTTGTACCAGTATTTTGTTGGGCAATTACGCCAACACGGCTTTAAAGTTCCTACAGGGGAGTTTGCCGCGGATATGAAAGTAGCACTGGTAAACGATGGCCCCGTGACTTTTACTCTGACAATCTGAATATAGTAATTAACCTTTTATTCGATAAAGTGGTAAATGATGTACTGTTTGTTTTTTAGCTAATTAGGCTATCACTTTTGAGTAAGTGGTGTTATAATCTCGCGCCCGTTAAGTTTGAGTTATGACTTTTATGTCTAAATTCTAACCGAAACGGGGGTCTTTCAAAAGGCAGTGACGGGTCAAATTTCTGGCCTTGAATTATAATTTATCTTTTGTTTTTATTGAGATTTATCTCAATTTAAAAAAGATGACAATGGAGCAAAAATCAATGATCCAAATGCAATCACAGCTAAATGTTGCTGATAACAGTGGCGCTAAGCGTGTTCAATGTATAAAGGTTCTTGGTGGCTCGCACCGTCGCTATGCACGCATTGGTGATATCATCAAAGTTGCCGTAAAGGAAGCAAGTCCTCGCGGTAAAGTAAAAAAAGGTGATGTTGTTACTGCGGTAGTGGTGCGCACTAAGAAAGGTGTTCGTCGTACAGATGGTTCTGCTATCCGTTTTGACGAAAACGCGGCTGTAATTTTGAATGCAAACTTACAACCAATTGGTACTCGTATTTTCGGGCCTGTGACACGTGAACTTCGTAATGAAAAATTTATGAAGATCGTATCATTAGCACCTGAAGTACTATAAGGAGTCACGATAATGGCATCTAAGATTCGTCGTGATGATGAAGTAATTATACTTGCGGGCAAAGACAAGGGTAAGACTGGTAAAGTCACTAAAGTTCTTGTTGAAAGCGGCAAAGTATTCGTAGAAGGCGTTAACTTAATCAAGAAACACACTAAGCCTGTACCTCAGTTACAGCAGCCTGGTGGAATTATTGAAAAAGAAGCACCTTTACAAGTTTCCAACGTAGCGATTGTTAACCCAGCAACGGGCAAAGCAGATCGTGTTGGTTTTAGAATTGAAAACGACAAAAAAGTTCGTTTTTTCAAGTCTAACAACGAAATAATATAATTGGAGTAAACGATGGCGAAACTGCATGATTTATATAAAGATACAGTTGTAGCGGAATTGCAAAAGCAATTTGGTTATAAAAGTGTCATGCAAGTCCCTCGGATTGAAAAGATCACCCTTAACATGGGTGTTGGTGAGGCTATTTCTGATAAAAAAGTTTTAGAACACGCCACAAATGATCTTACTGCAATCTCAGGGCAAAAGCCGCTAACGACAGTAGCACGCAAATCAGTTGCGGGCTTCAAGATTCGTGAAGGCTACCCTATTGGTACAAAAGTAACTCTACGCGGCGAACGTATGTGGGAATTTTTAGAGCGTTTTATCTCTATTTCTATTCCTCGTATCCGTGACTTCCGTGGCTTAAATCCTAAGTCATTCGATGGTCGTGGTAACTACAGCATGGGCGTTCGTGAGCAGATCATCTTCCCTGAAATCGAATACGATAAAATCGATAAGATTCGTGGTTTAGATGTCACTATTACTACTAGCGCGAAAAATAATGAAGAAGGACTAGCTTTATTGTCTGCCTTCAATTTCCCGTTCCAGAAGAAGGTGTAGAGTTATGGCTAAAACGTCAATGAAAGCTCGTGAAGCTAAAAGAACCAAGTTAGTAGCACAATATGCTGAAAAGCGTGCTGCACTAAAAGCAATCATCTCTGGTACTGATTCTTCTGATGAAGAACGCTGGGATGCTGTATTGAAACTTCAAAGTTTACCTCGTGATTCGAGCAGTAGTCGTCAACGTAATCGTTGTGCTATTACTGGCCGTCCACATGGATTCTTACGCAAATTTGGTTTAAGCCGTATTAAATTACGCGAAACTATGATGCGTGGTGAAGTTCCAGGTCTTAAGAAAGCTAGTTGGTAATTCACGGGAGTAAATGGTTATGATGACTGATCCTATCGCGGACATGTTTACACGCATCCGCAACGGTCAATCTGCAGCAAAAGTTGCAGTTACAATGCCATCTTCAAAAGTTAAAGTTGCAATTGCTACTTTACTTAAAGAAGAAGGTTATATTTCAGAGTTTTCAGTATCAGGCGAAGTTAAACCTGAACTTGCTGTAACTTTAAAGTATTTTGAAGGTAAAGAAGTAATTGAAGTGATCAAACGTGTTTCACGTCCTGGTCTTCGTATATACAAAAGCTGTGATGAACTTCCTAAAGTTCTTGCTGGCATGGGTATTGCGATCATTTCGACTTCTAAAGGTTTGATGACGGATCGTGCCGCTCGCTCTGCGGGTATCGGCGGTGAAGTTCTTGGTTTCGTAGAGTAAGGAGAATAATATGTCTCGTGTTGCTAAAGCACATGTCGTTGTTCCTGCTGGCGTTACCATTACGTTATCAGGTCAAGACATTACAGTTAAAGGTCCAATAGGCGAATTATCTCGCACGATCCATAGTGACGTTGTTGTTTCTCAAGAAGAAAACAACATCATTACTAATATCGTTGCTGATGTTAAAGGCGCTTGGGCTCAAGCCGGTACTACACGTGCTTTAATCAATAATATGGTTGAAGGTGTTAGTAAAGGTTTTGAAAAGAAATTAGTTTTACAAGGTGTTGGTTACCGTGCCAAAGCTGCTGGTAAGTCTTTAGACTTATCTTTAGGTTTTTCACACCCAATCAAACACACAATTCCTGAAGGAATTACTTGTGAAACTCCTAGCCAAACTGAAATCATACTGAAAGGTTGTGATAAGCATTTAGTTGGTCAAACCGCTGCGAACATTCGTGCATACCGTAAACCTGAGCCTTATAAAGGTAAAGGTGTTCGTTACGCTGATGAAAACGTTCGTCGTAAAGAAGCTAAGAAGAAGTAGGGTAATACTATGGATAAGAGAACATCTCGTTTGCGCCGCGCTAAACGCGCTCGTGCAAAAATTAGCGAGTTGGGTGCGAATCGTTTAGTTGTATTCCGTACTCCTCGTCACATTTACGCTCAATTGATCGCTCCTACGGGTTCTGAAGTAATCGCATCTGCGTCTACTTTAGACAAAGAAGTTGCAGCTTTAATTGAAAAAACAGGTAATGTTGCAGCAGCAACTGCAGTAGGTAAAGCAATCGCTGAACGTGCTGTAGCAAAAGGTATCTCTAAGATAGCTTTTGATCGCTCTGGTTTCCTTTACCATGGTCGCGTAAAAGCGTTAGCAGAAGCAGCTCGCGAAGCTGGTCTTCAATTCTAAGGGTTTATAATGGCTAATCATAAGCAAGAAAACTCACAACAAAGCGATATGGCTGAAAAGTTAATCGCCGTTAACCGCGTTTCAAAAGTGGTTAAAGGTGGTCGTATTTTCAGTTTTACTGCACTAACAGTAGTTGGTGACGGTAATGGTCGTGTTGGTTTTGGTTACGGTAAAGCACGTGAAGTGCCTGCTGCAATCCAAAAAGCAATGGAAAAAGCACACCGTAACATAGTAACTATTGACTTGAAGGGTACTACTCTTCAGCATGTTATTACTGGCAAGCATTCAGGCTCTAAAGTTTTCATGAAACCAGCCTCTGACGGTACAGGTATCATCGCCGGTGGCGCGATGCGTGCAGTACTTGAAGTTGCAGGCGTTCAGAACGTATTGTCAAAAGCATACGGTTCTACTAACCCAATTAACGTAGTTCGCGCTACTGTTTCAGCTTTAGTGAATATGCATTCACCAAAAGATATGGCAGCTAAACGTGGCAAAAGCGTTAAAGAAATTTTGGGGTAATTGAGCATGTCTAAAACAGTTAAAGTAACTCAAATAAAAAGTTCTATCGGTCGTTTACCGAAGCATAGAGCTACATTAAAAGGCCTTGGTCTACGTCGTATCAATCATACAGTTGAGTTAGAAGATACTCCATCTGTACGTGGTATGATCAACAAGGTTTACTATATGGTTAAGGTGGAGGATTAATTATGCATTTAAATACTTTATCCCCTGCACCGGGATCTCACAAAGCTAAAAAGCGCTGTGGTCGTGGTATTGGTTCAGGCATCGGTAAAACTGGTGGTCGTGGTCACAAAGGTCAGAAGTCTCGTTCTGGCGGTAGTGTTCGTCCAGGTTTTGAAGGTGGTCAAATGCCATTAAAACAACGTTTACCTAAATTTGGTTTTACTTCACGTAAATCTTTAGTTCGCGCTGAAGTTCGTTTACATGAATTAAACCTTATCAAAGGCGATGTTGTTGATATTCATGCACTTAAAGACGCTGGTCTAATTACACGTAATATCGTAGCTGTTAAAGTTATGTTATCTGGCGAAATTACTCGTCCAATTACATTACGTGGCATTGCAGTAACTAAAGGCGCACAAGCAGCTATTGAAGCTGCTGGTGGCAAAATCGAGGAATAATACATAATGGCTACACCAGGAATGGCTACTTCACAAGGTAGTAAAGGCGCAGGCGGTTTGTCTGAGTTGAAACAAAGATTATGGTTCGTATTCGTCGCCTTAGTTGTGCTACGTTTAGGGTCTTTTGTGCCAATCCCTGGTATTGACGCCGCTGTATTAGCTCAGTTCTTTGAACAACAAAAGGGCACCATTGTAGAGATGTTTAACATGTTCTCCGGTGGTGCACTTGAGCGAGCCTCAGTATTGGCACTTGGTATTATGCCGTACATCTCAGCTTCTATTATTATGCAATTGCTTACTGTGGTTCATCCCGCAATGGCAGAGCTTAAGAAAGAAGGTGAAGCTGGACGTCGTAAAATCAGCCAATACACACGCTACGGCACTTTAGTTCTAGCAACAGTACAATCGATAGCGATTGCCAGAAGTTTACCGGATATGATGCAAGGGCTTGTTATAAACGCAGGTTTTGGTTTCTATTTCACCGCAGTAGTTAGTTTGATCACGGGTACCATGTTTCTAATGTGGTTAGGTGAGCAAATTACTGAACGTGGTATCGGTAATGGTATTTCGATTATTATTTTCGCTGGTATTGTTGCTGGCATGCCATCTGCAGTTGGTCAAACAGCTGAAATGGCGCGTCAAGGTGAATTGCACTTATTAGTATTATTGCTAATCGGCGTTGTGGTATTTGCAGTAACTTTCTTAGTAGTATTTGTTGAACGTGGTCAACGACGCATTGTTGTTAACTACGCTAAACGTCAGCAAGGCCGTAAGGTATTTGCTGCACAAAGTACACATCTACCGTTGAAAGTGAATATGGCTGGTGTTATACCGCCAATCTTTGCCTCAAGTTTAATCTTGTTCCCAGGCACGCTTGCGAGCTGGTTTGGTCAAGGTGACGGCCCGGTAGCTGATTTCCTACAAGGTGTTTCAGGAGCTATGTCTCCAGGACAACCTTTGTATGTAATGATGTTAGCGGCAGCAATTATATTTTTCTGTTTCTTTTACACGGCTCTTGTTTTCAATCCGCGTGAAACAGCAGATAACTTGAAAAAGTCAGGTGCGTTCATTCCAGGGATTCGTCCAGGTGAACAAACATCCAAATATATTGATAAAGTAATGACACGTTTAACCCTATGTGGTGCGGCGTATATTACCTTTGTCTGTTTGGTTCCACAGTTTATGATCATGGCGTGGGACGTACAGTTCTACTTCGGCGGTACATCATTATTGATTATCGTGGTTGTGATTATGGACTTTATGGCACAAGTACAAACTCATATGATGTCTCATCAATATGACAATGTACTTAAGAAAGCAAACTTAAAAGGTTACGGTCGTTAGACCGAACTGATTTAGTTAACGGAGTATAAAATGAAAGTACGTGCATCCGTAAAAAAGATTTGTCGTAATTGTAAAGTGGTAAAACGTAAAGGCGTAATTCGCGTTCTTTGCATTGAACCAAAGCACAAACAAAGACAAGGTTAAGATTAGTTTTTAATCAAAAATCTTTTAGAAGTGGCATTATGTAGAATATTCTGTATAATGCCGCTTCGATTTGCAGAAAAATAGAATGGTTGGGTATCCTAACGGGCTTTCCAACCAAAGTAATTTTAATTAATAATAGGAGATGTGATTAGTGGCCCGTATCGCTGGCATTAACATCCCTGATCGTAAGCATGCAGTAATCGCCATTACTGCGATTTACGGTATTGGAGCTACACGTGCGAAAGCAATTTGTGCAGCTACTGGTATCGCTGAATCAACAAAGATCAGTGAACTGGACGAAGCAAAAATTGATTTGCTACGTGCAGAAGTGGATAAATTTACCGTTGAAGGTGATTTACGCCGTGAAGTTTCAATGAACATTAAACGTCTTATGGATTTAGGTTGTTACCGTGGCATTCGCCATCGTCGCAGTCTTCCTCTACGTGGTCAACGCACTAAAACAAATGCGCGTACCCGTAAAGGTCCTCGTAAGCCAATTAAGAAGTAAGAGGAACTAGACAATGGCTAAAACACCAGTTCGTACGCGTAAACGCGTAAAAAAACAAGTTGCTGATGGCATGGCTCATATCCATGCTTCTTTCAACAACACAATCGTGACTCTTACAGACCGTCAAGGTAATGCTTTATCTTGGGCGACTGCCGGTGGTTCAGGTTTCCGTGGTTCACGTAAATCAACTCCGTTCGCTGCGCAAGTAGCTGCAGACCGCGCTGGCGCTGTTGCAAAAGAGTTTGGTTTGAAGAATATTGAAGTGTTCGTAAAAGGTCCAGGTCCAGGTCGTGAATCTGCTATCCGTGCCTTAAATGCTGCTGGTTTTAAAATCACCAACATTACTGACGTAACACCTATTCCTCATAATGGTTGTCGTCCTCCTAAGAAACGTCGCGTTTAATCGCACTTTTTAGGATAGTTGGAGAAAGAAAATGGCTAGATATTTAGGTCCTAAGTTAAAACTTTGTCGCCGCGAAGGAACAGATTTGTTCCTTAAAAGTGGTGTTAGAGCAATTGACACTAAATGTAAAATCGAAACAATACCAGGTCAACATGGCGCCCGTCGCGGTCGTTTATCAGACTATGGTGTTCAACTTCGTGAAAAACAAAAAGTTCGTCGCATTTTTGGCGTGCTTGAAAAACAATTCAGTAATTACTACAAAGAAGCGGCTCGTCAAAAAGGCAATACAGGTGAAAACTTGTTACAGCTTTTAGAGACTCGTTTAGATAACGTAGTTTACCGTATGGGTTATGCCAGCACTCGTGCTGAAGCCCGTCAATTAGTTAGCCATAAGGCTATCGTGGTAAACGGCGTAGTAGTTAATATTCCATCTTTCACTGTTAAAGCTGAAGATACTGTTTCTGTTCGTGAGAAGTCTAAAACTCAAGCGCGTATCATCGCTGCTTTAGAATTAGCTGATCAACGTGAGAAACCACTTTGGGTTGAAGTAGATACTAAGAAGCTTGAAGGCGTTTTCAAACGTGTTCCAGATCGTGCTGACTTATCTGCCGAAATTAATGAACAGTTGATTGTTGAACTTTACTCTAAGTAGAGTTGCACTTTAAGAGAGGACATATATGCAGGGTTCTGTAACCGAATTCCTTAGACCACGCATGGTTGGTATTGAAAATATCAACCCTCGTCGCGCTAAAGTAACTTTAGAGCCACTAGAACGTGGTTTTGGTCACACTTTAGGTAATGCGTTACGTCGCATTCTTCTATCTTCAATGCCGGGTTGTGCCGTAACTGAAGTTGAGATTGATGGCGTTTTACATGAGTACAGTAGTAAAGAAGGTGTTCAAGAGGACATCATCGAAATATTGTTAAACCTTAAAGGGCTAGCTGTTATTTTAGAAGGCAAAGATGAAGCCGTTCTAACTTTAACAAAGTCTGGTGAAGGCCCTGTAACGGCAGCTGATATTCAACATGACGGTGATGTAACTATTACTAATCCGGAACATGTTATCTGTACCCTAACCGGTGAAGGTGCTATCAGTATGCGCATTAAAATTGAAATGGGTCGTGGTTACGTACCTGCTTCAGTTCGTCGCGATGCCGAGGAAGAAGATCGTGCTATAGGCCGTTTGTTGGTTGACGCCTCATTCAGCCCTGTAGTCAGAATTGCTTATGATGTTGAGTCTGCACGTGTTGAACAACGTACCGATTTAGATAAATTAGTTTTGGATATGGAAACCAATGGTACATTGGATCCAGAAGAAGCTATCCGTCGTGCTTCAACAATTCTTGCTGAACAGCTTGATGCGTTTGTAGAACTTCGTGATATCAAAGAAGTTGAACAAGTGGAAGAAAAACCATTATTCGACCCAATCTTGCTTCGTCCTGTTGATGATCTTGAATTAACTGTTCGTTCAGCTAACTGTTTAAAAGCAGAAGCAATTCAATACATTGGTGATTTAGTACAACGTGCTGAAGTTGAGCTTCTTAAAACGCCTAATTTAGGTAAGAAGTCTCTAACTGAAATCAAAGACGTGTTAGCGTCGCGTGGTTTGTCTCTAGGCATGCGCCTAGAAAACTGGCCACCTGAAAGCATTGTTGACAACGACTAGTTCGATCATCATTTTTTTAATAGTTTGAGAGAAGGATTAACTTATGCGTCATCGTCAAAGCGGTCGCCAGTTAAACCGTAATAGCAGTCATCGTAAAGCGATGTTCCGCAATATGGCAAGCTCTTTAGTTAAGCACGGCGTTATTAAAACGACTGTTGCTAAAGCTAAAGAACTACGTATGGTAGTAGAGCCATTGATTACATTGGCTAAGATCGACAGTGTTGCGAATCGCCGTTTGGCATTTGCTCGTACACAAGATAAAGAAGTAGTAGGTATTTTATTCAACGAACTTGGTGCTCGTTACCAAGAACGTCCAGGTGGTTACACTCGCATTTTAAAATGTGGTTTCCGTACTGGTGATAAAGCGCCTATGGCTTATATTGAATTAGTAGACCGCCCAGTAGTAGAAGATGCTCCTGAAGTAGTTGAAGAATCAGCAGAAGCATAATTTAGTTTACTAAGTTATACTTATAAAAACGGAGCTTAGGCTCCGTTTTTTATTGCCTAAAAATAGATAACTCATTAAAATGTCGGTAATTTCAGAAAAATTGTCGCTTTCCTCGTTAAACAGGTCGCCTTCTTTCTTGACCTAAACGTTAATTCACCGTATAAAATATCTATTGTACTTTAGTTTACTCTGAGGCCTTATGTCGTCACGAAATCCAATAATTGCCGTTACTGGCTCATCGGGAGCCGGTACTTCAACTACTACAGCTTCTTTTGAACATATTTTTAGAACACTTGGCATTACTTCGGTAAATGTTGAGGGCGATAGTTTTCATCGATTTTCCCGTCAAGAAATGGATATGGAAAAGCGTAAGGCCAAAGAAGCGCGTACTAACATCAGTTACTTTGGTGATCTTGCCAATGACTTTGGCGCCTTAGAAAAATTATTTCGTGACTATGGTGAAACAGGTAAAGGTCAAATAAGGCGTTACCTGCATACATTTGATGAGGCAGTACCCTTTAATCAAATGCCTGGCACTTTTACGCCATGGGAAGAATTGGGTGACGGTACTGATTTATTGTACTATGAGGGACTTCATGGTGGCGTGGTCACGAAAGATAACGACGTTGCTAAACATGTCGATCTGCTTATTGGTATGGTACCGATTGTTAATTTAGAATGGATTCAAAAAATCATTCGCGATACTAATAAGCGTGGCCACAGTAGGGAAGCCGTTACAGCGAGTATAGTGCGTAGTATGGAAGATTACATCTCCTTTATTACCCCGCAGTTTTCTCGTACTCATATTAACTTTCAGCGTGTGCCAACGGTTGATACTTCAAACCCTTTTAGTGCTAAAGCAATTCCAAGTTTGGATGAAAGTTTTGTTGTTATTCGTTTTCGTGAAGTGAAGAATGTTGACTTTCAATATTACCTTCGAATGATTGATGGTTCATTTATGTCACGGATTAATACGCTGGTTGTACCAGGTGGCAAGATGGGTTTAGCGATGGAGCTTATACTTACGCCGTTAATACAAGATTTGATAGAGCGTAAAACTCAGGCTAATAAACAGTTAGATTGGATGAGTGATCTTTAAATTACTCTTTTCCTTATATCAAGCTGATATTTGTGCCATTAACCAATAGTACTTTTTCTAAACTTGCTCCTAGTGGCCTGACTATGAGAATGATGCCATTAGTAAGTCGTGACTAGGATTTGCTTTCTGTAGGTAAGTGATATGATGCCATTAATTTTTTAATGTAGTGCGTCTCATTTATGGCAGATAATTTACTATCGAAAACAGACATCATTACGGATGTTTTCTCCTGCTTGCTAGCTACTGGGGTGAAAGCCATATAAATGGGCGCCTTTGAAACACAGCCCACTACTTTAATCTCATCCAGTTTTCGTAACTCACGTAAAGCAAAAAGGGTACTGTTCTTGGTAAACAAAAAGCTGTCCATTCGATCTTTCTCGAGTTTGGCTATACTTTGAGCCAGATATCGCTCGTGATATGGTTGAAATTGAAATTGCCAAGGGTGGCTTTCAACATAACGATTAAGCTCTTCAATAGAGGTATCTGCAGCAATACCAATTCGCAAGCCTTTAAGAGAACTGATGCCGTCGTAGTGCCAATTGGAATTTTTGAGTGTAAAAAAACACATTTGCTGATAACCAACAGGAAGCTTTGGGTAAAGTAAATTAGGTGCCTCACTTTTGGCCGGTGATAATAATGCATCTGCTTTACCTGAAGTGACATTTTTAATTGCACGTGACCATGGGTATATATGAATACTGAGTTGATATTGAGTATTTTCAAATATTTTTTTTACCAGTTCTATCACATAACCTGGACGGCTGGAATCTAGGCAAATTTGTGGACACCAGTCGATGGCGTCAATATGAATCACCTCTTTTTTTATTGTTCTATTTGTTTCTTCGGCTAAGGAGCTAGACATTAGACCAAACGAAAGTACAGTAAGGAACACTTTTACTTTTGAGTTTAAATTCCTTATTGAAACAGGAAAACCTTTAAGCATGTAGATTGCTTCCTTAAATATTGATTTAAAAATATTAGTCGGATTACGCCAAAAAAAGCTCATCAAGTTGTAGCCTGAGTTGCTCAATAATAGCTATTTTCTCAAAACTTGATAAGTCAGGCTCGGTTACCGTAAAGAGGTGATGATTCAAGTGAATTGAATGCCTTGATAATTTACAATGATATAAATTTTTATTAGGCAGTCCATTGTCTTCAATATTATAGTCTTGAAGTGTCTTTTTATCTAAGTAGGTGCTGATTTTTGAAATGTCGTGATCGTTAAAGCATTTATTACCCTGCTGATCGCGAGTCATACCGCGAACACGATAATCTATATCAATAACATCAGCTGAGAAAGCCTCAATAACATAATCCAAGACGTTTAAGGGCGAAATGACACCACAGGTTGATAGCTCGATATCAGCTCTAAAAATGGCGATATTGTCTTGGGCTGTTTCTTCTGGGTAGGTGTGAATACATAAGTGGCTTTTATCTAAATGAGCGACTAAAGATTCTGGCTTTGCCTCTTCTGACATCATTAAAGTGACACTCGCTCCTTGAGGAGTGTAATCTTGACTGGCAATATTTAAAACATTTCCACCTATGGCATGACAAACCTTGGTTAATAACTCTTCAAGGAGCTTGCTACTATAAGTTTTATTGATGTAAGTATGATAGTCTGCAGCAGTCTGATTAGAAGCTAAATAATGCACCCTGTATAACGAAAAGCTTAAACTTTTAGTTAAGTTGTTAAAGCCATACAGGGGGATTTTATTATCAGTTTTCATATAGAAAAATTGGCTTAAGCAGCGATAATTTCAAAATCATGGGTAATTTCTACTTTCGCATTAAGCATTAACGCGACTGAACAATATTTGTCAGCAGATAAACTTACCGCTCGCTCTACATGTTTAGCCGCTACATCAGTACCGGTAATAACAAAGTGAAGATGTATTTTTTCGAACAGTGCCGGCACGCTATCAACACGAGTGCCTTCAATTTCAACATGACAAGCACTAATTTTTTGACGCGATTTTTGTAATATGCTCACTACGTCTACAGAAGAACAACCTCCCAGGGAAATTAGCACGCCTTCCATAGGACTAGGGGCTAAGTTACCACCGTTAGCATCTAAAACCATAGTGTGACCACTTTCTGAGGTACCCATGAACAACTCTTCGCCTAACCACTTTACTTGTGCTTTCATTGTTGACTCTATTTTTAATTAATGACTATAAATACTATATGGGGATTCTATCTAAGTTGAAGCACTACCACCAGTTGTAATGTGTAATAGAGTTTATAGATAGGAGTAGTACGGTTAGCAAGGAAAAATAAAAATATGAGTTAACCCTTAATAGGGTTAATCTTTGTGGATAACGCTATCAAATAGATTTTTGATTAAACCAGCAAATTCACGAATAAAGACTAATTGCTCAGTATTAACTGGGTTGTTAATAACACCAGAGAGGATCTCTTCTAAATCATAGACAATGGCATCAACTTCACGAATAATGGCATTACGTTGATTAAAAGTCAGGTCTTGATTTTGGCTACAAACGCTAATTATTTGCTCACAAAGCTCTACTTCAATGGCTGACATCACAGTTTCGCTAGCTTGTTCTGGTGCTTTGGCATTTTCAAATAAACTAAGATGTTCGGTAAGGTACTCAATAATTTGAATATAACCGTCAGTGTCTGTAACCATAATTGCTTTACTTACCTTTGCTGATGAATCGTACTTTTGTTTGAGTATAGCAGTTAGTGTAGCGCTTTTAGCTAAGGAGAATCAATAGCCCTCTTTGTTAATGATTAAAGGGCTATATAGCAGAGAGCTTATAAGGCATGAGCTTATGAAAGACTCGTTGGTACCACCATTAATACTGCGCGCTGACCATTACCGACCTTAGCATTAGGAAAGACAATACTCTCACCAGGTTGTGTAGTTCGGTATTCTTCACCAGTGTCAGTTGATAATAATGTATCAACCGGATAATCGGTAAAGTTACTGGCTGCGTCATCAATAAATAACTTGAAATTATCGCTAACTTTAGTGATATCACCAAGTGCGGTATATAAATTAAAGTCTTTATTATCAAAGCTATTTAATAACAGCTCTTCATCACAAATAAGAGCGGTTAGCTTTTCTGTCATGGCCGAGAAGTTAGCCATATTATTTTCACCAAAAGGTCTTACCTTCCCTAACTCTACGGTAAACGCATGGGCTGAAAAATTAGCACTACTGTAATAGGAGAATGTGCCAGTAGGACCATGACCAAATAAAATAGTGTTAACGCCACAAGCAGCCATAAAGCTTAGTTGTTCCTTGTCCCAAGGTTTATCACCTTGGTAAGGGTAAATAGCAAACTTCTCATGTTTGGAGTTACGAATAGCAGTATGTAAATCATAGTGATAGTTTGTTACTTCGCTATCTATGCTATTAGCACTAGTATCTTTAGTACAGCCAGCATTAAAGAAATCACTAACATAAGTTTCTAGTTTTTCTGCACGATCTTTTTCAAAACAAGGTGCAATACCTTTATGTTTACCACAAAACAAGCGGTTTAAATTTTCAGTTTGGAAGCGTTTAGCGATATTCATTGCCACAGGGTGACCCATAATAAATAAGGTACGGTGCTTTACTTGTGTTTTTTGCGCAACCATATCACTGATAAGCTGTTGGACAATTTCAATCGGGGCAGTTTCATTACCATGAATACCCGATGAAATGACAATACTCTTACTAGGTTTAGCTGAGCTTATTGGCTCAACTAATAAAACACCAATATCAAGCAAGCTAACCTTGGCATTGTTTACGCTAAAGCTCAATTGGTTGCTAGCACCTGTTTGGATAAGGCCCTGCTCAAATTGACGAGTTAACGAGATGAAATCGCCATGCTTGATAAACTGCTGATAAGCTTTTACAAAGCTATCATCATTAATATCGGTTAGCACTGGTGTAGTAAAAGTATTGTCGTTTTGCATTTAGAATTTTAAACCAGGTGTTAATGTTTCAGGTAAGCTTACTTTTGTCGCTTCTACTGAAGCGATTGGGTAGGCACAATAATCAGCGGCATAAAACGCGCTGGCTCTGTGGTTACCACTAGCGCCAATACCACCAAATGGTGCTGCGCTGCTAGCGCCAGTAATAGGCTTGTTCCAGTTAACAATACCAGCACGAATACGGGTAAAGAAGTGGTTGTATGACTCTTCGCTGTCAGATAACAAACCAGCAGATAAACCAAAACCAGTGTTATTAGCTTCATCAATAGCTTTATCGAAATCAGTGTAACGATATACTTTCACTAGTGGACCAAAGTACTCTTCATCTGGAATATCAGCAATAATGTCACTTACATCGATAATGCCCGGTGAAACAAAACCAGTGCCAGCTTCTAAGTGTTTAAGTTCAACAATTGACGTTGCACCTAAGGCTAATAATTTATCTTGTGCAGCTACTAAGCTAAGTGCCGCTTTTTCAGAGATCATAGAGCCCATAAATGGCTGCTCTTTATCATCAAAATAACCAATGGTTAAGTTTTTAGTTACTTCGATAAGGCGAGCTAATATTGCATCACCCTGTTCATTGGCTTCAATGAATAAACGACGTGCACAAGTACAACGTTGGCCGGTAGTAACAAAAGCAGATTGCACAATATCATGCACAACAGCATCAATATCACTTACACCTTTAACAATAAGTGGGTTATTACCACCCATTTCTAATGCAAGGATTTTACCTGGCTGACCAGCAAACTGTTCATGTAACAAATGACCAGTAGTTGAGCTACCCGTGAAAAACAAACCATCAATAAGTTTATGGCTCGCTAGGGCTTTACCTGTTTCTACTTCACCTTGAACTAGGTTAATTACACCGTTAGGTAAACCAGCCTTTTCCCAAAGCTTCAACATCTCTTCAGCTACACGCGGCGTTAATTCACTTGGCTTAAATACAATAGTATTACCGGCGATTAATGCTGGCACTATATGGCCATTAGGTAAATGACCTGGGAAGTTATAAGGGCCAAAAATAGCAACAACACCATGAGGCTTATGACGTATAAATGCTTTAGCGCCAGGCATAGGGTTTTCAACCGTACCAGTACGTTCGTTGTAAGCTTTAAGTGAAATAGCTATTTTAGCTACCATAGCACCGGCTTCACCCGTAGTTTCCCACTTTGGCTTACCTGTTTCTAAGGCAATTGTTGTTGCTAAGGCATCTTTGTTTTCAGCTAATAACTCAGCAAATTTAGTTACCACAGCTACACGTTCTTCTAAGCTAATATTTGCCCAGCTTTCAAATGCTTGACGAGCGCTTAATACCGCTTCGTTTACTTGCTCAGCACTGGCTGTTTTACCTTGCCAAATAACTTCATTACGAGCGGGGTTAGATGAACTAACATCATGACCTAAGCCTGCTTGCCATTGACCATTAATAAATTGAACTGGATTTGTGTGAGACATGGTATTTCCTTCTCATTGATAGTGGTGACAGAGAGTGTCGCTGTCACCATTAGTAATTTGATCAGTGGCTAGTGCTAGCCACGCTAAATCGTGAAGTTGTTTTGCTAAGCAAATAGCTAGGAGTTAACTAGGTATTAGCTGGGTATTAACTAGGAGCTAGTTCGCTACTAAGCGTACCCAATCGCCTTCACCGATCATTAGTGCATCAGCCACTTCTTGGCTAATCACTACTTGATTAGCGGTGTCACGTAATGAAAGTGGTGCTTGTGTCGCTCTAAAATCATCAACTTTGCTATTACAGATAATGTAATTATCGGTAGATTGCACTTCGCCGATGATCACTTGGCAACGCTTACTGTGGTTTACTGTTCTGATATTGTTAACATGAGATTCAACCGTTGGGCCGCCATCAAAAATATCAACATAACCACGTCGGGCAAAACCTTCCGCTTCTAATAAGCGCAGCGCTGGTACCGTTTTAGGGTGTACCTTGTCGATAACTGCTTGTGCTTCTTTACTGAGTAAATTAACGTAAATTGGATACTTAGGCATCAATTCCGCAATAAATACTTTCTTACCTATACCGGTTAAGTAATCGGCGGTCGGAAAGTCCATTGAGAAAAAGTGCTCTTCAAGCCAATTCCAAAATGGTGAACTGCCGTTTTCATCTGAAATACCACGCATTTCAGCAATGATGGTGTCAGAAAAACGCTCTTTGTGTTCAGCGATAAAAAGAAAACGGAAACGTGATAAAAATCGACCGTTATTATTTTTACGATGGCTGTCACTTAAAAATAACGTACAAATTTCGCTGGCACCAGTGTAGTCATTACACAAAGACAGAGTTTCTACGGTATTGTATATATTTAGTTCACGTGAACTGTGGACAACTTTACCTAGGTGATAATGATAAAAGGCATCATCTAAACCTACCGCTGCTTCAATGCCACTAGTACCGACTACTTCACCGGTTTCGGTATCTTCCATTACAAAAAGATAGCCTTCGTTGCCAGCTTCTTTAACATCTTTGGCAAACGACTCTTCAGCGTGGTGGATACGTTGTTGCAGTAATTGTTCATTCACAGGGAGTGAAGTAAAGCCGTGACCTGAGTCAACCGCAATTTGGTATAGAGATTTCAGGTCACTTTTTTTAATCGGACGTACAATGATCATAATTGCTCTCGATGAAAGGGGGAGGCTACTTGTTTAAATCAATGTGGCTCAAACAAGTAGCTATTAGCACTGACTAGGCTAGTCTAGATTTAGTTAAACCCTAAACTAAGCTAGCGATAGCTTTTTCAAAGCGTGCTAGACCAAGGGTAATATCTTCATCAGGAATAACCAGTGAAGGGGCAAAGCGAACAATGTTTGCGCCGGCCACTAATACCATAACCCCTTCATCCATAGCTGCATTTAAAAATGCTTTTGCTTTACCTTGGTGCTTTTCATTTAAAACCGCGCCAATTAATAAACCTTTACCACGAATTTCAGCGAAAACATCATATTTTGCATTGATTGCGTTTAAGCCATCAACATAAAGTTTAGCTTTGCTTTTGATGCCAGCATAAACTTCGTCAGTGTTTACTGTATCTAATACTGCTTCAGCAACAGCACAAGCTAATGGGTTACCGCCGTAAGTGCTGCCGTGAGTACCTATTTTAAGGTGCTTAGCAATATCAGTAGTCGTTAGCATAGCGCCAATAGGGAAACCGCCACCTAAGCCTTTAGCAGAAGTTAAGATATCTGGAGTAACACCTAAATCCATGTATGCGTATAAGTGACCTAAACGGCCAATACCTGTTTGTACTTCATCAAAAATTAATAACGCATTGTGTTGATCACATAAAGCACGAACACCTTTAATAAATTCATCAGTTGGTGAAATAATACCGCCTTCACCTTGCAATGGTTCAATCATTACCGCACAAGTTTTATCAGAGATTAATGCTTTTAAGCTATCTAAGTTATTGTATTCTGCATGATCTATATCGCCTGGTTTTGGACCAAAGCCATCAGAGTAGGCTGCTTGACCACCAACAGTAACGGTAAAGAAAGTACGACCATGGAAGCCTTGCTTAAAAGCAATGATTTGTGTTTTATCAGCGCCATGTACGTCTAATGCCCAACGACGAGCTAGCTTAAGTGCTGCTTCATTCGCTTCGGCACCTGAGTTACAAAAGTAAACTTTTTCACCAAAAGTACTATCAACTAACTTTTTTGCTAAACGCAATGCTGGTTCGTTAGTTTG
This sequence comes from Colwellia sp., assembly GCA_022969215.1. Classification (GTDB taxonomy): domain Bacteria; phylum Pseudomonadota; class Gammaproteobacteria; order Enterobacterales; family Alteromonadaceae; genus Colwellia. The sequence continues at coordinate 42,758 of JALJPA010000002.1, forward strand.
AACATTTGATAAATGCCAAATTTTTTCGCCTTGCTCTTTTAAAGCACCAACTAAAGCTGGATGACAGTGACCTAAAGAACTAACAGCAATGCCGCCGGCAAAATCTACATATTCTTTGTCTTGTTGATCCCACACTCGAGAACCTTGGCCGCGTACAGGAATAATCGCTGAAGGTGCATAGTTTGGCACCATCACATCATCAAATAAACCGCGTTCAACCGAAAAATGTTCTGACATTATAAAAATCCTCATTCATTGTGGGTAATGTTTTTTTAATCTTACTGCATTATCTAAATATTGCTTAATGAATAGCTTAATTTAGTGAAAAATATTAACAGCGCGTTAAAAACAGAGCGATAGTATGACAGAAAACAGTCGACTTGTCTTGTTGTGCTACTCTGCAGCCCAGACAAAACAACGGTTTAGCTAATTTTATTCAGAAATTGTGAATATTTATAGGGTTGAATTGTTTTGTTGAAATAAGGGGGTAAGTGAGGAGGTAAGCGCTTGCACGTTGAAAAGCGCTTAAGGTGATTTTTTAATAATTAATCATAAAAAAATCACTCAAAAAGTAGAAAATAGCAGGATATTAACTGAAGTTGAGCTTAATGTGGTCAATATCGCTCTTTTTCAATAAGGTTATTTCAGCCGGCGTTAACTTAACTACGCTAAGTAATGCTTTACTCTCATCACTGTTTATTAACGCTTCTTTTGCTAGGGCACGAAAGGCAACATAAGCTTTGGCTTTAGCAACAACTTGAGCGATAGGATGCATTTTTTCTATGGTATCAGCGTAGGCTAGATCAAAAATCGGCTCGGTTATGCCCATGCGTCTAAAACTCATTATCTCAATTAAATCAGCAGATAATTGCGAACTGCGCATAGTCAGTTGTTCAAGGAGTAGCTCCTCACTGGCTTCAATTTTTGATAAAACAGTGTGTAAGCGTTTGTCTTTACTTTCAAATGCTTCACGTACTTCTTTTTTATACATCTCGCTAAACGTAGTTAAATAACAACGGGTAACGGCAAACCTACCTATATTTGACAGCATACCCGTAGTAAAGGCGGTGAACTCATCTAGGCCTTGTTCTTTGGCTAACGTGCGTGCGGCTAAGGCAATAGATAAACTATCATTCCATAGTTTGCGCTTCATCAGACCATAGGGCGCGGTACTGGTTGGTAACCAATGTTTAAGGGTAAAGGTTGGCATCACCAATTTTAAATTGTCTAAGCCAATATAACTCAAGGCTAGCTTAGCATCGCTAACTTGCACATCAGCACGTTTACGATACTGTGGCTTATTCACTAAATTTATTAAATCGGTAGCTAACCAAGATAAAGAGGCAGCAAGATCTTTGATTTGATTAACGGAAGCGGCACGGGCAGATAATATATCGAGAATAGCAGGGCAAGCATCTTCAATACCTAGTACGTGATGGTAAAGGTGCTCTTTATTGTCAAAGTCACTATTAATTTTTGTACGAACCCGGCTAAAAAAGCTTTGATTGGTTTGTTTACGAAAATGCTCTTCACCATGCTTGGCAATAATTTTTTCTTGTTGCGCTTGTACTTCTACAGATAACAATTCTCGGCGACGATTCTCTTGTTCGCTACCTTGATGGTCAACCATAGTGATTTTACCACTTTGCTTTTCTGCAAAATCTTTACAGATAGAGAGGCTAATCGCGCGTTGGTATATAGTGGCGACAGTTTGATTGTTTTCAAAAATTTGCATGGAGGTGTTATTGCTTACCTTTTTATTGCTACTCAAGAATAAGATTGAGCATTAAATGCGTTTAATCTGCGCCTAAACGAGTAAAACACTACTCTATCTGGCTTTAATCTAAATAGCTCCTGTTATTAGCTTATCGGGTAATTTTTAAATTGTTTGATAAAATTTGCTAACAAAATTTGTCCCTGCTCAGTGAGTATTGATTCGGGATGAAATTGTACGCTGCTAATAGGAAGTGTTTTATGCTCCAGCGCCATAATCTCATCAATCTCGCCTTGCTCATTTACGCTCCATGCCGTCATCGTCAGTTCGCTTGGTAAAAATTGCTTGCTAACTATTAATGAATGATAACGAGTGACTTGCAACGGCTGATTTAAGTCGCTAAACAAACCTTGCTGATTATGGCGAATCTTTGAGGTTTTACCGTGCATCACTTGCTTGGCTTTTTCAACGTTAGCGCCAAAGTGTTGTGCAATACATTGATGACCTAAGCAGACGCCTAGTAAGGGGGTTTTACCGGAGAACTCTTTAACGACAGCAAGAGAAATTCCGGCAGAGTCAGGATCACCAGGGCCAGGAGATATAACAATATATTGAGGTTTTAATTGCTCAATTTCTTTCAGGCTAATTTCATCATTTCTATAAACAACCACCTCTTGACCTAGTGCTTGAAAATAATGCACTAAATTAAAAGTAAATGAGTCGTAATTGTCGATCATTAATAACAAAAAGTTTCGCCTAACCGCTGGGTAAATTTCGCGGCTATTCTAATGCTTTTATTAGGGTGGGGCAATGTAATGGCAGGATAAAGTGACAGGATAAGTGATGGGATAAAGCAGGAGTGTAAAATGGCTGGTTAAAAAATGAGAAACCAGCAGGTGCTGGTTTCTTGTTTTATTGAACTATATTATTAATTTATAACGTTTAAATTCTCAAGCATTAGAACTTAGCCGTTAATTGTACCCATACTTTGTTAGTATCAGTTTTAGCTGCGACATCACCGTCGCTATAGTTAGCAGCTTTTACTAATACACCGTAGTTTTTATTGATTTGGTAGGTTGCTATTAAGTTAAGCTCGCTACCAAAATCAATTCCATCTACATCTGAAGAGAAATCATGGTAAGTCGCTGCCCATTTCACTCCATATGCTTTACCTTTAACGGTTAAGTAAATATCTTCTAGACCTTCCCCAGGCGTGCCTAAAAACTTATCAGCCCAACCGTTAAATGCATGTTTAGTGGCAAGCGGCGTATTAAAACCAACGCCATTATCGCTACCTAATAACTCATAACCACCTAGTAAAGTTACTGGACCAAAGTTATATCCGGCTTCAGCATTAATATACATAGCGGAATAGTTATTTGTGTTGTCACCATTATCACTTTGACTTGCTAAGCTAGCATTTACTAGGAACTTACCAAAGTTACCGTTATATAAAGCGCCTACTGTGCTGCTAGAGTTTTGAGCTTGTTCAACTGCGTCGTAGTCTAAAACGTAAGCAAAAGCTGAAATTTTATGGCTTTTGTTAATTGTGTAAATACCGTTAGCTAGGTGAAAGTCACCCTTTACATTGTTGGCGGTAATGTCATTGATATTTTGGATGTAGCTGTAATCTACTGAGAAAGCATCGGCTTTATATTGCGCACGTACGCCATCATAAGTTTGTTCATTTTGACGCCAGCCTACACCACCAACAAACCGTTGATTGTTATGTAAAACGCGTTGGCGACCAACCACGATACTAAAACCGTCGTTTGCGTACTTGATGTAAGCTTGGTTTACATCAGTACCTTGTGGATCAGCAACAACTGGGTATTGGGTATTACCGTTAGTTTTGCTGTTGTAATCATCTACCAGGGCATCTACTTTATCCACTTCTATCGCCATAGAGAAATTGCTGTAGCTACCGGTTTTGACAGTGATACGACTTTTTAATGTTGCTGCAGACGCATCTTTATCTATGCCATCTTGATCAACGCCTTCATAACGAGCACGTAATTCAACTTTCACAGTACTATCACTCAATGCTTCAGTAATGCTGTTGCCATGCTCAGTTTCACCGGCAAAGGCGGCAGGGGTCACTAAAATTGCGGTAGTGATTAACGATAAGGTAAACCTGTTTACTGCTGTTTTCATAATAATATCCTAAGGTCATGTTTTTTAAGTTAGTTAGTTAGTTAGTTAGTTAGTTAGCTTTGCTATTATTATTGTGGGTCTTGATAACTGATGAGGTAATTTTTACACCCCATTGAGCTAAATAGTTTGATTTAAATCAAATTGTTAACATATGGTTTTGAATTGGCTTACTAACTTGATTTGCATCAAGCTTTGCTACAACTTTAGTCTAGGTTAGTGTGCTTTGTAATTTATTGGCGTCATTATTGATTAATATAAAAAAGCCAAGATAAAGTGTTACAGATAAAGCTTCAAGCGAGGGTAAAATAGCAATAAGTATCTTAGGTACGTCATGTTCAACAAGTAGTAAGTAATAAGGAATTAAAAATGAAACGTGTAGTTTTGTACAGCACTGATAAGTGTCCGCATTGCCAAACGGCAAAACGTTATCTTGAACAACAAGGTATTGCTTTTAGGTTATGTAATATTAAAACTGCCAAGGGGCAGAAAGAGTTTGCTGCAACTGGCCTACGTGGTGTACCTGTGTTGAAGGTTGGTGACCAATTACTCAATGGTTTTTCAGTGAAAGGTTTTACTGAACTGTATAATGGCTAAAAGTTAGCGCGCTACTTTTAATAAGCTCACCCTCGAAAAAACACTTCTTGCCAAATGCCTCTCTTAGCTCTATTTATTGCACCAGATGAACTCAGTGGATGATTTTTCTGCACGCTCTTGGTGCGATAGCTTAACTAAAAGCATACTAATATAAGCTAAGTTACTAATAAATAATGTTAATTTATTGTGGCATGTGAATTGTATTATCAGGTTATAAGTCATAAAAAAAGAACGATAACTAGGGGAAAGCATGAAACTAATTAGCGCAATCATTAAACCATTCAAACTAGACGATGTCAGAGAAGCCATTTCTGAAATCGGCGTTGAGGGCATCACCGTCAGTGAAGTCAAGGGTTTTGGCCGTCAAAAGGGTCATACCGAATTATATCGCGGCGCCGAATACCAAGTAGATTTCTTACCGAAAGTGAAGTTGGAAATTGCAGTTAATGATGATCTGGTTGAGCGTTTAGTGGAAACCATTACTAAAGCAGCTTACACCGGTAAAATTGGTGACGGTAAGATTTTTGTTTTTAATCTAGAGCATGCTATTCGTATTCGTACGGGCGAGCAAGACTCTGAAGCACTTTAAGGGAGAGTAATCATGGAACAAAATATTTTTCAATTACAATACGCTTTAGATACCTTTTACTTTCTTATGTGTGGTGCCTTGGTGATGTGGATGGCTGCAGGTTTCTCTATGTTAGAAGCTGGCTTAGTACGTGCTAAAAACACTACTGAAATCCTAACCAAAAACGTCGCGCTATATGCTATTGCCTGCATTATGTACCTTATTGTTGGTTACGATATTATGTATGGCGGTGGTGTGTTCTTAAATGGCATTGGTCTTGACGGTGCGAGTGATGCTGATGCATTGGTTAGTACTGTGCTAGCAGAGTCTGCCGAAGCGGGTTTTGATGGTGGCGCTGTTTATTCCAATGCGGCTGATTTCTTCTTCCAAGTAGTATTCGTGGCAACCGCCATGTCGATTGTCTCAGGTGCTGTTGCTGAGCGAATGAAACTGTGGGCTTTCTTAGCTTTTACTGTGGTATTAACCGGTTTTATTTACCCTATGCAAGGTAGCTGGACTTGGAATGGTGAAGCAGTGTTTGGTTTATATACTTTAGGTGATTTAGGTTTTTCTGACTTTGCTGGCTCTGGTATTGTTCATATGGCAGGCGCTTCTGCTGCATTAGCTGGTGTTTTATTACTTGGTGCTCGTAAGGGTAAATACGGTAAAGACGGTAAAGTGAATGCCATTCCGGGTGCTAACTTGCCTATGGCAACCTTAGGTACCTTTATTTTATGGATGGGTTGGTTTGGTTTTAATGGTGGTTCAGTGTTGAAACTAGCAGACATTAATAGTGCTAACTCAGTGGCTATGGTGTTTTTAAATACCAATGCCGCCGCAGCCGCTGGCGCAATTTCAGCCTTAGTATTTGCTAAAATCTTATTTAAGAAAGCCGATTTAACCATGACATTAAATGGAGCATTGGCTGGTTTGGTGGCTATCACTGCTGAGCCATCAACGCCATCACCATTACAAGCGACACTCTTTGGCGCCATTGCTGGTGTAATCGTTGTGCTTTCAATCTTAGCTTTAGATAAAATCAAAATTGATGATCCAGTCGGTGCTATTTCAGTACACGGTGTGGTTGGCTTCTTTGGTTTGTTGATTGTACCTATTACCAATTCATCAGCTAGCTTTAGCGGTCAGTTGATTGGTGCGGCAACCATTTTTGTTTGGGTCTTTGGTACTAGCTTTATTGTCTGGTTTGCCCTGAAGAAAATCATCGGTATTCGTGTTAGTGCTGAAGAAGAGTACGAAGGTGTTGATATCTCTGACTGTGGTATGGAAGCTTACCCAGAGTTTACAAGAGGTTAGGGTACAATAGGTTAAGAGTGTTGTGAGTTGGAATATTTAAGGCTTAACCTAAAAGAAAAGCAGCGATATCGAGAACGGTACGCTGCTTTTTTATTCTTCTTTATTTAAACTGACAATGTAATCTAGCTTTTGAAAAAGCGTTTTCTCATTGTTAGCAAGGTAAGCATGGCAAGAGCAAACCAGGTGATTGAACCACCACTATCTCCAGCATCAGCTTCAGGTAAATATTTATCCGGATCGCTTGGGAAAGCATCAGATATGTCTATCACTCCATCACCATCACTATCAGGCTCTTTAGATTTCAATGGGATTAAATCACCATCCGTTACCTTAGTGTTATCAAAATAACCTACATACTCAATAACAACAAAGTTTTCCATACCTGGTGCGCTCATATCAGGACATGTCAGGCCTTCAGCCATCACCATAGGGATGCCTTCTAAATTACTATTGTTACATAACCTAAGTTGCGCTATTTGTTCTACTATATCCATGCCTTCAATAACTTGGCCAAATACTGTAAAACCACCATTTTGTCTATCTAGGTTCTCGCTATTATCTTTTAAGTTAAAAAACCACTGGTTAGTAGCACTATGAACATCGTTGCCTTTTTTAGCCATGGCAATGGTGCCTTTAACATTAGAATAAATAGGCTCGTTTTTCACAGGCGCGCTTGCTACTAGTGATGTTAATGGCCACTCACCGGTAAATTTATAACCGCCACCTTGCACGACAAAATCGGTAGCAACTCTATGTACAACTGAGTTGGTGTAATGTCCACTATCAACATAATCGAGGAAGTTAGCTACTGTTGCAGGTGTAGTGGTATCAAATAAGTTAACTTTAATACTGTCTGGACTAAGTGATGTTTTAATTTCAACAATAGTCGCGTTAGCAGTATTAGCAAGACTTAAGCTAGCAGTAGCTATGCTGATAAGGGCGAGTGCTTTTCTGGCGTTTATTTTTGTTACTTGTTTAGTTGCTTGTGAAAACATAGACAGCCTAATTATGCAGTTAAGGGTTATAAATCGTTTCTTATAGTAAAGGCTGTGATCGATGTTAACAAGTAGCTGTAGCACTTTAGTAACAATACCAAGTTATAAGTAAACTAAGCCATATTCGAAAAGTACTCGGCTTTTCCTTGTTTTGCACTAAAGAACGATTACAATAGCGCCAATTTTAATCACTACCTCTTCGATATCTTAGGAATCCCAATGAAAAAATTGTTTTTAGTAAGTGTTTTATTACTTGCATTATCACTGTCTAGTTATGCTCAAGCTAATGTTAAAGTTGGTGTGGCGCTAGATATGGACTTAAGTCTTGTTGCACAGATAGATAGCTATAACATCGTTTTGGGTGATAGTGGTTTCGCCGTAGATTATTTAGTGAAAACCGGTGATTTTAATAATGAAACGCCATTATCTTGGTATCTTGCTGGCGGTGGTTGGGCTGGTTGGGACCATGGCTATGGTGTACGTGTGCCGGTAGGTGTTTCTTGGTATTTTGCCAAAGGTTGGGATTTATACGGCCAAGTACAGCCGGTAGCAAACTTTGATGATAAATTTAAGTTTAGTGTTGACGGTGCTATTGGTGTGCGATTTTCATTTTAACTAGCTAACTAATACATTAGTTTGATCAATTCAAAAAAAGAGCTTTAAAGCTCTTTTTTTATGCCAAATCAATAATGCGTAATGTTATTTAAAATACACTAATGGCTTTTAAATGAAACATAGTTTTCGTTATGTGTTGGCGTTATTTTATTATTTTATCGGTGATTATCTTGTTAATTGTTGCAGGGCTTATTTATCAGCATCAAGATAAAGTCAGCTTAGTTAAAACTCCACCGATAGCGCAATGGTATAAACCTGAAAATAAACGGCAAGTTTGGCTGCATAATATGTTTAAACTCAGGCGAGAAATGCAGGCAGTAGAATTTTATGCGCAACAGCAAGAGGCAGAGCTTTTACATAAGTGGGTAGGGCAACTTAATGATCATTACCTTAAAGTGGCTGACATGGTGCCGGTTTGGCAAAAGAAACTATCACTGCAAACTATGGCTGAGTTAAAATTAGCCAGTGATAAAAAATATTTTTTCGCGGTGTTAGTTCAGCCAATAAAGTTGATGGGCTATGCCTAGCTTGCCATCACCACTTGGTTTCTGCCTTGGTCTTTTGCTTGATATAAAGCCATATCGGCACTGTTAAATAGTTGATTAAAACTATCTTGTTGCTCCGTTAACTCGGCAATGCCAAAGCTGGCGGTAATTTGTAATGATTGCCCTTGGATAGTCATCACTTTATTTTCAATAGCATGTCTAATACGTTCAGCTATTTCATATGCCTGAGTTGCAGACGCTTCGGGTAAAACCAGTAAGAATTCCTCTCCACCTATTCGACCTAGAATATCATGAGATCTAACGTATTCATTGGCTGTTGAGGCAAGCTCTTTTAATGCGATATCACCACCGGCATGACCAAAGTTGTCATTAACTCGTTTGAAATGATCTACGTCGAATATGACGACAGAAAATGCTTGCTTGGTTTTTATCGCTTGCAGTAACATTTTCTCGGCATAAATAAAGCTATATCGACGGTTTGCTAGTTCAGTTAAGGTGTCAGTGTTAGCTATTTTTTGAAGAGCTTTACTGTTCAGTATTTGTCGATAAATAAAATAAAACAGTACCAGCACAAATAATAAAATAATTATGATGATCATATTTTGTAATTGCTGTTGTTGTACTGCATTCTCTAGAGCCGCTTTATTTAAAGCCTTATCTTGCTCTAATAACTTGTTGGTCAAAATAGCTTGGTCAGTATCAAATATTACTTTATATTTTGAACGTATAGTTTCACGTTCAGCGTTGTAATAATCTTTTTGTAAGGCTCTTGCTTGTTTTTGCTTGAAATATGCAGTTTGAAAGTCTTTTTGGATAACCGCCACTTGTGCCTGTAAATCGAATAGCTGCACATACCAACTAAGAGCATTCTGCATACCTAAAGGTTTAAGTATTGCTTCAACTCTAGCTAAAATATCAATTGCTGCTGTTAAATTGTTATCACTCAGTGCAAGTTTGGCTTCTAATACAATTGCGCCAAGTTCTGCCGACGGATTTTCATAAAGAGGATGTTGCTCTTGATATTTATGCCAAAATATACGGGCTTTATCGTGTTGTTGAGAGTAATGGTAAGTATTCGCTAAACCTAAATAAGCTAAGTAGATGTATTCTTTTTTATTGGTTTGTTTTGTTATTTCAATAACTTTTAGATAGGTTACTTCGGCTTTTTGGTAATCTTTTTTTCGTAGGTAAATTTTGGCTAATACATTTTGTACAAATAACTCATCAAAATAATATTGATGTTTATTAAAGTAGTCACTTGCTTCTTTTGCTAGCTTAATTGCATTGATGTCGTCAAAGGTAAGTGAATAGGCGTTAGCCATTTCAGCTTTCAAATAAGCTAAGCCTAACTCATCCCCTATTTGTTCAAGTTGTAAGTAAGCTTGATGATAAAACTTTAGGGCTTGAGTATCTTTATGATTAATTGAATATGAGTAAGCCATGTAAGAATAGCTATCTGCAAGCTGCTTTGAATTTTCATTTACTTTGGCATACTTCGCTGCGAGTGAGTACCTTTCCATTGCCTGTTCTGAGTTACCAAGCTCATCCATGATACCGCCCTGGGTTAATAACAAAGAAATACCAACATCAGTTGTTAAGTCTACTTTCAAGGCATAAGCTCGGTCTAGATACCCCTGACTTATATTATAGTGCCCTAAGATATAGTTATGTTGAGCCATCTTACTAAACAATGAGGCTTTATCAACATCAGTCATTTTTTGCTTATGTTCATTCAGTATACTTTTAGAAAAGGCTAGTGCTAATGCCGGATCTTTCTTATTCAACTCATCAATTTTATTAAGGGGGACTTGCATCCAAGTAGAAGGGGAGTCAAGAGTGTAGCTATGGCTGTTTAAACTAAAGCACATAAAAAAAACACTCATGATAATAGTAAAAACCAGCGTGTTTTTTTCTGCTATATTGCAAATATTAACCTTTTTTTTCATATAGCTAGCTCTCGGGTGGGTTTATTAACCATCATATTACTAAAAGTTTTTACATATAAACAGTGTACCTGTATTAATTGTAGTCACTTTTACCAAGGAATTCGTTTTAGCTGAAATCTATGTTTATAGCTAAGCTTGCATCGAGCTTAATAATAGTGAAAAAAGTAATGTAATGGTCATAAATTACTATAAGTAATGACATAGAAGTTTGAGTAGTTAATGAAACATTTTTGTTTGATCAAGGTCAAGGTTAGTTACATTGTTTTACTATTGATTTTTTCTGGCTAATGCTACCATCTAAATAATAGTAATTATCATTAATCCATAGATTAACATCTGTGGGTTAGTGAACTTTTTTTGGACTTATAGCATGACTCTCGCTGACCTTCCCCTGAATAAACCGGCTAAAATTAGCGCTTTACCTAAAGATGAAGTAATCGCTGCGCAACTGATTGAACAAGGCTTTACTCTTCGTTCCCATGTGTCATTAGCGCATAAAGCGCCTTTTAATGGCCCGATGGCCTTTCGCTTACACAATACTAAAATTTGTATTCAGCGTTCCGTCGCAAAGCAAATTGGCGTTAGTCTTTAATTAGTAAAGTAATCGATAAGTTAAGCAAAAAACTGATTACAAAGATAATTCATTTATACCCAGTAACCTCAAAAGAATCTTACCGTGACACAATCAAAACATTTCGCCCTAGTTGGTTTTGCCAACTCAGGTAAAAGCACTTTATTTAACCTGTTATTATCCGCTAGCGAAAATAAAAACAAGCAAAGTAAGCAAAAAGTTGGCAATTGGTCAGGTGTTACCGTAGCCGCTAAAAAAAACAGTTTTAGTTTAGGGCCTAAAAACGCTTATTTATCAGACTTACCCGGTTTAAGTTCGCTGGAAAAACATGCTGAGCAAGGTAAAGATCTGACTATCTCGCAATCCTTTTTACAAGGTAATGATATTGATTGTTTAGTCAACGTTGTTGATATTAACCAACTTAGCCGACAACTTTATTTAACCAGCCAGCTACTCGAGTTGGGTGTGCCTATGATAGTGGTACTCAATAAAAGCGATCGAAAAAAACATTTACACATTGATATGGCGCAATTAGCGGCAGAATTAGGTTGTCCTGTTATTGCCATAAGTGCACAAAGTAAAAAGGCCTTAGCAGAAGTGCAGCAAGCACTGACTCAAATGACAACAGACATATCTGTAAGCCATCAAAAAATCGTTGATAGTGTTAGCTCTCAACAAGAGCGAAAAGAAAAGCAGCAGCAAAAGCAGCCACAGCAACAACAAAAGCAAAGCGTCAAGGCAATGCAAGCGCGTTATGATTATATTACCGATATGCTGGCCCGTGTTAGCGGTGTTGAGGCGACCAATGCTGCCTTTGCCAATCCGGCATGTGCCAACAAGTCGATGTCAGATAAAATTGATAGCATAGTGTTACACCCATTACTGGGTATTCCGGTGTTTTTCGGGGTGATGTACCTACTCTTTATGTTTGCCATTAATGTTGGCAGTGCCTTTATCGACTTTTTCGATATTCTCAGTGGCACCTTATTTGTCGATTACCCATTACATTTTTTAGCGCCATTAGACTTACCGCAGTGGTTACTCACTATTGTTGAGGGCTTTGGTAGTGGTTTACAGACAGTCGCGACCTTTATTCCCGTTATCGCCTGTTTGTTTATCGGCTTATCAATTTTAGAAAGCTCAGGTTATTTAGCGCGGGCTGCTTTCGTAGTGGACAGCGTGATGCAAAAAATTGGTTTGCCCGGTAAAGCTTTTGTACCTTTGATTGTTGGTTTCGGCTGTACGGTACCTGCGGTCATGTCAGCAAGAATTCTTGATAGTGAGCGAGAGCGCATTACCACGGTAATGATGTCTCCCTTTATGTCATGTGGGGCCAGATTACCTGTTTATGCGCTATTTGCCGCGGCCTTTTTTCCTGATAATGGTCAAAATCTAGTGTTTTTGTTGTATTTAGTGGGTATTGCCGCTGCGATTTTTACCGGATTTTTATTAAAGAAAACTGTTTTATCAGGCACTAGTTCATTAAATATTATGGAATTACCTAATTATGAACTGCCCAAACTTGGCGATTTAAGTCAACGTGTCTGGCAGCGTACTAGAGGCTTTGTTACCGGTGCAGGTAAAACCATAGTTATTGTGGTGTGTTTATTAAACTTCTTTAACTCTATTGGTACTGATGGTCAATTTGGTAATCAAGACAGTGAAAACTCAATATTGAGCCAAGGGGCAAAGGTAGTGATGCCACTATTAGCACCTATGGGTGTACAAGAAGATAACTGGCAAGCAGGCGTCGGCATTATTACCGGAATATTTGCTAAAGAAGTGCTGGTGGCGACCTTTAATAATTTATATTCACCTCATGCTTCAGGGGAAGCAGCAGAACCTTCATTAGTGCAAAGCTGGCAAGAGGCTACTGATAGCATAAAAGAAAATTTACTCGGTCTTTCCCCCGATGATCCTTTGGGGATTAGTGTAGGTGAAATCAGCGACTTAAGTCTTGCCGCCGAAGAGCAAGGTGTTGAATTAACTACCTATCAGCGCATGCAATTAGCATTTGTTAGCCAATTAGGCGCTTTTAGTTATTTACTATTTATCTTACTTTATACCCCTTGTGTTGCTGCAATGGGAGCAATAAAAAATGAAGTGGGTAGTCGTTGGGCAGGATTTGCCGGAATCTGGAGTTTTACTTTTGCCTATTTGGTAGCAACATTATGTTATCAAATTGGTAATTTCATGGTCGCGCCGTTAAGTGCCAGCATAACGATTTCGATTGCCTTATTAACCTTTGTTATGATTTATTTTTGGCTTAAACATAAAGGTAAACAGGTATTAACTATCCCGATAAAAGTCAGTTATTCATAGTAGCAGCCTTTATAACCATTTTACTTTAGATTGTTAAAAACAAGATGGTTAACTGCTTGCTTAGCAATAAAAATACACGTATTTTAATCGCTAAATAGGGAAGGTTTAGGATTTAATTATGGGATTTAGAAATAGATTTTTTCAATCGGATAAGCTAGCCAGCTTGGCGAGATCATGTTTGTTAGTATTAAGCGCATTGCTAAGTAGTTTAGTACTTGTCGGTTGTGAAGACGCCAGCTCAATCTCAACGGAAGGAATAGTTAATCAGCCAACCATAGCCGAGAGTGTTAACTTTACCGATAACAGTTATAAGCTAATTACTTTAACAGGTTATGAGCAATCAGCACTGCAAGTCTACTGGCCAACTGATAGTGTTATGCCGGTAATATTGCAGGCAGATTTACAATTATTAATACCACAAATAAATACCCTGTTCAGACAACAAAACTTTGCTTTCAGCCAACTAACAAAAGAGACTGTAGCTCTACGCTACAAAAAGCTTATCTTTAATCCAATCACACCGGCAAAAGGTGTTGGCAAACTAGATTTCTCTTTCGCCAGCGATGGCGAAATTATTGTTATGCTCGATGTTGATGCTCTGCTTGGGGATGATAATATCAAGGCTTTGTTATCCTCAGAATTAACCCAGATAATTTACCAAAGTGAGCGACTCAACTACCAAAGTGAAATTAGTGTATTCGATCATTTAGTTTCTCGTGGCTTAGCTTTACATTTTTTAAAGCAAAACTTACCCGCAAGTGAAATTACTTTCTCTGTAGATATCGAACAGTCTGAATTGTCTGCAGCTTTAGCGCAGGTAAAATTAGGGCTAGATGATGGCGTGCTGATAGAAAACTTGTTTGCTCAAAATCTATTGAGTGAACAGGGTAAAGCTAATGCTCTAGGCTACTATTTGGTGACACAGCATTTTTCTTATTATAGCGGCAGCAATGCTGGTAATAGTTTTAGTCTTGCTAGCAGGCTGTTTTTTCCTTGGCTCGAGGGTGAAAATAGCGCATCTAGAAAAACAGAACAATATGTTCGAACCGGCAATGTAGCCGAGCAAATTTCTGTGGAAGAGCTAGCTCGCCAAGCCAGTTTATATCTTGGTAGCTATTTCATTGAAGGCTTGAATAATGAAAAATTAATTGCTTTGTCTTTCGATGATGGCCCGTCACAGTACACCACACAAATTTTAGATGTACTTGCACAAGCACAAGTGCCAGCAAGTTTTTTTTGGCAGGGACAAAACTTAGCTAACTATCAGGAGGTTGTTGAACGTAGTATAGCGGCAGGTCATACAGTAGCCAACCATAGTTGGAATCATGCTAACGGCATGAGTTATAGCGGTGATGAGTTATGGCAGCAACAAGTCGCAAAAACCAATGATGAATTTCAGCAATTATTTAACATTAGCCCGCGTTTTTATCGACCACCTTATGGTGAAATATCAGATCAACAAATTGAATACTTAGCAAGTAAGGGTATGAAAGTAATGCTTTGGTCGGTGGATTCAAGAGATTGGAATCCAGAGTTAAACAGTATCGATAAAATAGAAAGTGAACTGATCAACAACCAGCATGAAGAAGTGATCACCTTAATGCATGATGCTGGCGGCAATAGACAAAATACTGTCGATGCCTTACCGGCAATTATTGCCCATTATAAAAACCAAGGTTATCGCTTTGTTAATCTTGAAACCTTACTCGGTATAAGTGATAAACATTAATTTAAGCATCAGGCTTTAAAAGTGAGTCAACGCTAAATAATGGTTGGAATGGTAATTTCAGTTAGATGAATCATACTTATTAAATGTGATTTTCTCGATTGGAGACATTGTTATGATGATTGCAAGATGGTGTATTGATGCAAAATTTGGCCACAAGCCAGAAGTAGTGGAGTCGCTGAGTAAATGGTTTGATGAAGTAGGCTCACAAATCGGTTGGACGAAAGAAAATTCACGTATCTTAGTTGGCTCAGTAGGGGCGTTAGAGTCGAGTATCATTTCCGAGGTAACCATTAAAAACTTAACTGAGCTCAATGATGCTTGGCAAAAACTGGCTGAGATAGATGCCCATAGAGCTTGGAGTAAAAATCTTGAACCTCATGTGGTTTCAGGTACGCCCAAGTGGGAGATCTATCGTATTATTGATTAAATGGTCGAATGAATTTCCGAGTGAGTTTACCAGTGAATAACTGAGTAAAGCTACCTGCTATTGATAGGCCGAGTGTTATCAATAGCAGGTTAACCTAATAACTTAAAAGAGATGAATAACCACAGTTCAGTACTTACTAATTCGCAGGGTTTAGCCTGTAGGCAGAGACAATGAAAAGCTACTGCCATTGCCTAGTTCACTTTTAACCATCAGCTCAGAGTTGAGTACTTGAGATAATTTCTGACTAATCGCTAAACCTAAGCCAGTATGCTGGATATTATCTTCTATGGCGTTACTCGCTCTATATCTGGCATCAAATATATAGGCGATATCCTCTTTACTGATGCCACTACCATTATCGGTAACACTGACTTTAACTTGTGTACTTAGCTGTGCGACTGTCACCACTATTTCACCGCCAAGATCAGTATGTCTGATGGCATTTTCTAATAAGTTGGTCATGATGCGCTCTAATTTAGCGATGTCAGAGTAAACAATATATTGGCAAGGTTGCGGTTTTAAAATTAATGAAATCTTTTTATCTGCGGCTTTTAGGGTAAATTTAGCCAAAATGTCATGTAAAAGCTCACCAATGGCAAAAGTTTCTAAATTAACCGTCACCTGACCATTTTCTAGATGAGCCAGTTCAAAAATTTGATCAATCAGCCGCTTTAGTTGAGAGACATTGCGCTGCACTGTCGCTAAATAATCTTGTTTTTCTGCGCTAGATAAGTCATCGCCCTTTATCGCTAAAGTCTCAATATAGCCTTGCATGGTCGCTAATGGTGTTCGCAGATCATGAGACAAGTGTGCTAATAATTCTCGACGGATTCGGTCGTTTTCTGTTAATAGAGAAAATTGCTGGTTAATTTGGATAACCATATCGTTAAAGGTTGCGCCGAGAAAGTGCACTTCATTATGGTCAATGCCATGGTTTTCCGCTGAACCCCATTGCTTGAGCTGAATTTTAGTTTGGTCAAATTGCACCGCTTTAAGCGCTTGCATTTGTTTGGCTAGTTCTTTGACCGGTTGAGTAAAATAGTGAAAGACCGCTAATAAAACCAGTAGTAGTAATAATAAGCTGGCGAGGACAAAGGCGCCGTATTTTTGTAAGTCTTTATCGGCTTGAACTTGGCTAAAAATTGAATCGTAAATTTCTCCGCCAATAATAATATATAAATAACCCTGTAACAGTTCACCTTGATAAACCGGCGAGACTGAAAATATTTTTTGCTTGTTGATGCCTCGAGGATCATCAGCAAAAACCGGCATTTTTTTCGGGTTGGCAATAAGCTGCTTTAAGGGGGCTAGGGCAACAGACTTGCGTTTTATTTTAGCTGCCTCGGCTGAATAAGTTAAAATATTGCCTTGGGCATCAAGAAAGTAAAACTCAAAAGCAGGGCCGAGTAACATGAGGGTGTGAAACAGGTTTTTTAACGCGGGTTTATCATAAACACCGTCTTGTAATAGCGGGTTATCATGGGCTAAATGTTCAGCTAAGTGTAAGTGCAACTTTTGCTCAGCTTGATACTTGGACTGCTGAACTAGAGAGTTACTCCAATAAACCAGTAAGGATGCCATAATCATAAAAGACGCACAGAGTATTAATGCTAAGCGTTGATAAAGTGATATTTTCATCTAAAGAAAGCTCCTGGTATTATTGCTAGCAATAATAATTTATTAACACGCCATTGGTGGCATTACCCCGGCAGAATTAAGTTTATAACCAACTCCCCAGACGGTTTGAATTATTTGAGGCTCATTACAGTTTTCCTCAAGCTTGCTTCTCAGGCGATTAATATGAGAATTCACCGTATGTTCATAGCCATTGTGATGATAGCCCCAGACACCATCGAGTAATTGCGCCCGTGAAAACACCTGATCAGGGTGCTGGCAGAAAAAATCTATTAACTCAAACTCGGTCGCGGTTAAGTTGATGGCTTTATTTTTATAAGTGACTTGGTGATATCTATGGTCAATATGAAGCTGGCCGATACTTACTCCTTGCTCTTGTTGAGTCGACGCTTGTTGTGCTGAATTTCCCTTAAACTTATCATTGTTTTGGTCAGTGTTTTTGGCGTTAATTGCATGTACCCGACGTAACTGACTCCTAACTCGGGCCTGTAACTCTCTAATGCTAAAAGGTTTAGTCATATAGTCATCAGCCCCTAGCTCAAGTCCCAACACCCTATCAATTTCAGAGGTTTTAGAGGTCAGCATAATAATTGACTGCAGCGGCTTTGCTTGCCTGACTTGCCGGCAAATATCTAGCCCACTAATACCCGGTAACATCACATCAAGTAAAATAAGTTGGTATTCTTGTGTTAAGGCTTGCTCTAATGCAGCCTCTCCTTGGGTACAAATATCACAGTGCAGGTCTAACTCGGATAAATGCACTTTAATAAGCTTGGCAATATCCATTTCGTCTTCAATGATTAAAATTTTATCTTTCATATATAGGCCAATGAGTGCGCCGAGCCACTCATTGGCTTAGCGCACTACTTCGTTCGAGTAATGGTTAATTTAACTGCAGGGTTATCAAAACGATGCGCCTGAGTTAATACTGAGCTAGATAAACCATCATCTTTGCTAACTACCCCAGAATGATAGCCGACTAGGTCGATATCATTGCGGGCGGCGTCATAACCTACGCCTCCGTCAGCAGGACCCGGAATGGTACCGACCGCTTCGTTGTTTAGCTCGGTACCTGAATCATAGACATTTAATCGCCATGACTTTTCCTGATTAACCGTTAATGTTGATATATCTACACCAGTAAGACCCGAGAAAGCATCATTTGTATTCACTAACATGGTGACAACCGTTAAATACTTTGCCGTAGCCTCAGTGGTACTGATCTCTAAAGTTACGCTAGTGCCCGGTGGTACTGGCCCGGCACTGCTCGTCGTTGCTAGATTATCCGCAAGGGCGATGAAGTCAGTATTATCTCCTCCTTCGGCCAGTTTTTCTAAGGCGACTGAAGCTGCTTGGCCAACTTGCCACATTTTAGTATCGCCATGCAGTGCTACCGCGATAGGTGATAAAGGTTGACCATAGGTTAAGTTCGTTAATGTTATTGAATAACTATATTCCATCGGCGGTTGAGCTGGGGGAGTATAACTATTATCACTGTCATTGTAGCTATCGCCACATGCAGCTAAACCAAAGCTAAGTAAGCTAGCAATAACTAATTGAGTGGATAGTTTTTTAGTGATTTTAGGTTGAGCGTTAAAGGTTAACATGATGTACCCCTATAGCACGGTAATGGTGAGTTTAGCGACAGGATTTAACCAACGTTGTACACTATTGTTGATATCACTTTTGCCAGCAGACATATCATCATCACCTAGGCTGCCGCGGTGTATATGAACTTTGTCATTCGATTCCATATCGGTAACGCCAGTGCCGTTCATACCTATACTGGCATCAAGTGGTGGTGGTACGGGCATGCCCGCTTCCCCTAGAGCACCGCTGCCGCGAACTTCATCATTGGCTTCGGTGCCGGCGTCATAGGCATTTAAAAATACCGTATAAGTACCTGCTTCTGCAGGTATTTCCCAACTGTCTAAGCCAACAAAACCATCATTAGAAGGTAAAATCATTGCCGCAAGTGATAAGTGGGTATTGGCGCTATCAGTGGTTAAAGAGAAGCTTGCTGACATTGCCGGTGCTAATAATCCGCCTGCAGGGTTCTCATTAATATTCGCGTCGGCATTGGTTAGCATACTTACTAAGCCTGAAATATCACCACCTTCAGCCATTGTTTGCAGTTCAGCCGTGGCCATATCAGTTAGCATAAATATACGGTTTGTATTGCTATGGGCAGCAGTCACTACAGGGGTGAAATGCAAGCCCTGAGTTAAATTGGTGACAGTAATGGATAATTCTTGGGCCATAATTGTTGAACTGGCAAAAGCGAGTGCTAATACGCTTAGTGCTGTTTTAATTGGCGATTTCTTGATTACTTTCATGATCATTCCTTGGTAGTTAGACTTATGTAGCTAAAACTAATGTCGTTAGAACAGACTTCGTTAGCGTAAGGAAAGTATGTCGGTGAGTTATCGCTTGCAGATCACGCTTTTATCACTTATTAAAGAAAAATTAATCACAGAAGTATCACAGCTATGTAATTGAAGGTTGGTGATTGATCGCTAGTTTATACCAATTTGATTAAATTTTTTCCCTACTCAGAGCTATGCTCGATGTTCAATAACAAGGCGAATTCATTCCTGTTTAGTCACTCTAAATCAAATGAATTTAACAAAGTTAATGGACATCGAGTAAGCTCCCAAGGGCGAGTTTAAAAGGCTTACACACTACGTTATTGATTTTGAGAAGGGAATAACCATTCTCATCAATCAATGCCTTGTCTTTAAGCCTTTTAATTCTCGCTGAGTGGGAAAGAACTTAATCAACTTGGTATTAGTCTTGAGAGGGCTTTATTAATAGGGGTGCACTGTTAGGCGAATACTGATTTGTTTATTAGCTCATTACTTTGCTTGCCAGTTATTGATAGAGGGGCACTGGCAAGGAAAATAAATAGTGAAGTGGGATTACTGAGCGAGTTTTACTAACTCAGGCTCAGCTTCACACACTAGGGTAAATAATTGTACTTGGCTGATAGCGCGATCTAAATTATGGTTTTCACGGCTTACTTGGAAATAGTTATCGCCATTTAAATGATCGGTTAAAAAGCGTGTACCGATAATAAAAGGTAATAACTTGGCACCAACAATTAAGCTTTCTTTTTCAAGTGCTGTCATCTTATCAGCAAAGGTATTCTGGTAATTGCTGATTAATGCTTCAAAGATATCAAGCTTAAGTACCATTTTTTCTGTGCTGGTATCATCTTCAGCAAGGTTACTACAACAGGTTCTGACCATATCGCCAAAGTCATGCATTAATAAGCCAGGCATACAGGTATCAAGGTCAATGACTGCGCAGGGTTTGTCACCGGTA
Source organism: Colwellia sp. (assembly GCA_022969215.1). Lineage (GTDB taxonomy): Bacteria > Pseudomonadota > Gammaproteobacteria > Enterobacterales > Alteromonadaceae > Colwellia. The sequence goes on from JALJPA010000002.1 coordinate 63,172, forward strand.
GTGAATAAGAGGTTGTTTATCTTAGTATCATTGTGCGTAACATGCAGGGGTAACTTTTTACTGATGTCGACCACATGATCAATAAAACTTTGTTGAGCGAAGCAGAAATTAACTAAGGCTTGGCAGTCCGATAAACGGCCTTGAATATCATTAGCAACCGCTTCTTTAAGTTGGCGCATGCGAAAACTAATGTCATGGAAGTCTTCGATAATAACAGCAAGGTCTTTGGCGGGAAAATCACTTAAGGCGCAGCTAAATTCCGCAAAAGCACTAGCAACCAGTGCCGCTTGCTCTGGCGACTCAACTTCTTCTAGAGTATAAGAATTATTAATAAATTCCATTAAACGCCAGTAATTACTACCAATTTTAATACAGGTCTCGCCGGTTTTACTTAGTACTTGCTGAGGAACGGCTAGTGGATAGTTGCCGCTATTTTTTTTCTGTAATAAATGCACATTTATTTTTTGCGCGTTACTGCTTAGCTCGACCGTTTTAGTGAAAATGTCATGATTGATTTGCTGTAAGACAAACTCAAAGTCAGGAGTAGTCAATTTATAAGTATTATTAATATGACCATTACCTAAAGAGGTTATTTCAACTTTAGAAAAGTCATAATCATAATTATTTAGCACCGTATCTATATCAGTCTTCAGTGATCTTGCTTTGTTATCCATTGCTTTTAATACTTATATTTTAGTGACTATTTTGTTAGCAATGTGATTATTCTAGTAAGTGCTTACTAGCCTGGTTTTGCTAATACTTTAATATCTGGCAAACCAAGCTTAGCTAAACTAAGGCGTGACAAATGAGCGCACGATTTTACTATTTTTTGCCAAATAGTGCAGTAACTTTCTTATCGACTTGTCCGCTGTCTTGTGAGTAAGTTAAACCAAACCAACTGTCACCAGTACTCAGTACTTTTACTCTCTTTTTTTGTTGATGGTGCTTTTGTTGAATTTGCTCCATTACCACGGCGGGTAAGTAACATTCTTGATTAATACCAAGTTGCTTAGCTTCTATTGCACAGAGTAAACGAGTCAGTGCTTGCTCTAGTGCCAAAAAAATATCAGGGGTGAAAAACCAGCAGTTCATTGAAATTAAACTCTTTGCTGTTAGCTCTATATCTCGCTGATTTTCGCTGAGAATACCCTTGATCGCTTGGCCATCGACTTGTATTTTCTCACATTCTTCAATAGCGGTTAAATAGCTTTGTCCATCGAGCTGACATAAACCTCGATTAACACCACCAAAGTCTGACAAGGTATTGCGTAATTGATAAGCCACCATTAAATAGTCTTTAGGTGTTTTGTTTGCTTGTTGTAATAATAAACTAAAGGCTTGTTTGCCATAGAAGTCATCAGCGTTAATCACGGCAAAACTTTCTTTGATAAGATGGCGACAACACCAAAGCGCATGTGCTGTGCCAAGTGGCTTGCTGCGCTGTGTTGGTAGAGTACATGCGGGTGGCAAGTCAGCAAAGCTCTGTACAGCAAAAGCATATTCAATATTTTCTGGCAGTCGCGGGATAACTTGTCGACTTAATAGTGGCTCTAACTCTGGGCGGATGACAAAAACTACCCGTTTAAAGCCGGCATTAACGGCATTGATTAAGTTGTACTCCATCAGCGTTAGTTGCTGGGGACCAAACTCAGCCAGTTGTTTATTACCACCAAAGCGAGAGCCTAATCCAGCGGCTAAAATAACAAGACTAGTCATTTAACTAACAACCTTAAGTGGTTTAGCGTGTTGGCAGATAGAAGCAGCAAAATTTGTTATACCTTTGGGCGGACTCATTTGAAGAAGTGATTTTAGCAATGGGCGGCGATCTTGGTTCATAGATTTATCTCTGACTTCATTGATACGGTGATTCTATACGATATATTGATGTGATAAGGAGTTAATGGCAAAGAAATTTATGGCAGGGAATGAACAGCAGCAATGTGTTTAGTTATTCAGCGTCTTTGTGGTGGATAGGAAATTCCAATATAAATTCTGTACCTTGTCCTAGTTCACTTTTGCAGGTGATTTTCCCTGCTAAGCTTTGGTTAACAAGGTTATAAACAATGTACATACCTAAGCCACTACCGCCAGAGCCACGCTGAGTGGTAAAGAATGGCTCGAAAATCATCTGACTAACGGATTCTTCCATGCCCAGACCATCATCAGCATAAGTAAGTAAAACATTGCTGTTATTTTCTTTGATGGTGATTTGAATTTTACCTTGTTCACCCTCTTGATAAGCATGGACAATTGAATTCATGATCATGTTAGTAATAATTTGTGAGATACCGCCCGCAATGGTATGTAATTCTATCGTTTCATCACCCGTTACTTCTACCGTGTGATGAGCTTCATTGATTGCCGGAGATAAGCTATTAATAACTTTTTTAATATAACTGACTAAGTTGATATTGCGTTTTCTTTCACTGGTTTGATCAACGGCAACCAACTTAAAGTTGGTAATTTGTTCGGCGGCTCTATCTAAATTAGTTAAAATAATATCAACAGATTGTGGTGCACAGTCAACAAAATCTGCTAGATCTCTTCGGCGAATTTCACCTCGCTCAAAATTATGTTTTAGCTGTTGCAGCTTTTCTTGTAAAAAAGAAGCACCGGTAATGCTAATACCTATTGGGGTGTTAAGTTCGTGGGCGACACCTGCCACTAAACGGCCCAAAGAAGCCATCTTTTCAGACTCGACCAACTGATTCTGTGTTGCCATTAAACTTTCAATCGAATCTTGTAACTCTTGGGTACGCTCTTTCACTAGTTCTTCCAAGTGCTCTTTATGTACTCTCAACTCTGCTTCGGCTTTCGCGCGTACTTTACAAGCATGGTCTAATTGTTGTTTCTCTTTATGTAACGCCAAAAAAACAGCGACCTTGCTGCGCACGACATCTTCATTAATCGGTTTTACTAAGTAATCTACCGCACCGCTGGCATAGCCTTTAAACTCAAACATTTCGTCACGAGCAAACGCGGTAATAAAGATCACCGGAATGTGACTGGTTTTAGGATGATCAAGAATTAATGATGCGGTTTCAAAGCCATCCATACAAGGCATTTGTACATCCATTAATATCAGGGCAAAGTCATGTTTATGGGCAATAGCCAGTGCTTGTTGTCCAGAAAGAGCTTTAACAATATCAACATTTAGCGAAGCCAAGGTGCGCTCATAAACGCGCAAATTATTCGGCTCATCATCGACAATGAGTATTTTTGGCAGTGTATCTAAGCCCATGTTATTCCTTGCCTCCTAGGATGAGTTGGCACAAAAATCCGGCAATATCATCTAAGGGTAATATATGATCAACCGCATTTAAGCTAATGGCTGATTTTGGCATAAAATCT
>JALJPA010000020.1 GCA_022969215.1 Colwellia sp.
CAAGCTGATGTGGAATAATCCTAAGCATGATGATTTTGTCGGCAGTTTTGTGGTGCGAAATCGTTTTCATCCACCTAAATCACCATATGATGGCGTTAAATTGTATGGTGGTCCAGACGATTATACCTTTGATAATTTTGCTAATGCCAATATTGAAAAATATTATTCGGTGTTCAGTTATGATGATATACCTAATTTTTCTGAGCCTATCAGCATTCAATATGTTGCTAAAGAAGGGTTTTCGGTTATTGAGCAAGAATATGAACCACAAGATGAGGATGAAGAAATAGATTAACAGAGTGTACTAACCATTTAGTCAGAGCTACCATGCTATTGTCGGGCATAGAACTCAAAAGCTATCACTAAAAAGGTCTAAGTTAATTTTAGTTAACTTAGACCTTTTGATTTTTACTTAATTGACGACTTTAAAGATTGAATGGCTTACTGATTTAGCTCATTCAGTACAGCTAAAACAACATCATGATGCTCTTTAGTTTTAAACTTATTAAAAACATGGCTGATTTTGCCATCAAGGCCAATTAAAAAACTTAAACGGTGAATGCCGTCATACTCTCTGCCCATAAACTTCTTTAAACCCCAAACACCAAATTCATCCGCCACCTTATGATCAACATCAGATAGTAGGGAGAAATTTAGTTCATCACGTTGGCAGAACTTAGTTAAACGTTTTACTTCATCAGGGCTAATACCAAAAACAACGGTATTTAATTCATTAAGCTCTGCTTTGATATCACGTAAACCTTGTGCTTGAACGGTACAGCCAGGTGTCATCGCTTTCGGGTAGAAATATACTAATACTTGTTTTTTGCCGATATAATCAGCCAATGATACTGACTCATCATTTTCATTAGCTAGGGTAAATAGTGGCGCGGTATCACCAATGTTTAAAGTATTCATTATAAACTCACTGTTAAAAAGGGATGAAAGTCATTTTTCTTATTAGGGATATTGTCTTGGTCTTAATGCTTATCACTGTAATAAATTAGCATTGGCTTTTTTGATACAGCCTTGCACATCCGTTTGTTGACAAAGCTCTAAGAAGTCACGTTCAAGCTCATCAATACTAATTTTCTCTGTTAAAGCAAACAATATGTTGGCACTCATATGGTTTGTTTTAGGGTCTATTGCAGATTTTAATGAAGAGATATCTATTTTACGTGTGGCAAAAAAAGCGGTCATGGCTTTTAAAATACCGGGTTGATCAATACCACAATACTCGGCTTGGTAATGCTTGACCAAGTCAAAGGTTCTATGACCAGAAGTTCGCTTCATCATAGTGACTAAATCTAAACTATGAGCGACTTTGGGGATTCTGGCTTCAATCTTATTAATTGCTCTGGCTTCGCCATTAAGCAGCATAATGAAGGTAAATTCAGAGCCAAAAAGGGCCATTCGGCTGTCTAATATATTACATTCGCATTCACTTGCTAATTTAGTTAACTCACTAACACAACCTGTTCGGTCCGCTCCCATCGCTGTTAGTACTAAATATTGTGACATTCATTACGCCTAAGTTGTCCAGAAAGGCGCATTGTAACTGATCATGATTAAAGTTGGAATCATCTTGCATTTTTGTGGTCATATAACTTGTGTTTGTAAAATCAGCCAAGTACCATGGGGCGCAATGTTTAGCCCTATTTTAATGTAAAGGCGTTGAGTTTGTTATGGATCCTCTGGCCTCGCCTGAGGAAATAATAGATTTGCTCGTTTGGTATTAAATCGAATTGTTTTTAGTTTTTTTAGTGAGCTTAGTTGGGTTTTGAATATCAATAACCTAAGCCACAGGAGTTTTAATGAGTTGTAGAGTATTTTATTTATCACTGTTAGCCTTATCACTAACAGCTTGTGGTTCTGTTAATAATAAACAAGCCCAAGGCAGTTTTGATTATCAGTATAAACCTGAAGCTAACGATCTCGTTATTCCAGCCAATTTAAATAAACCAAAGCAAGCGAAGGATTTTTTTGTCACCGATAAAATAAATCATCAAGGCCCTATTGGTGAAGATATGGATATTCGAGCACCGTCACTGGTTATGCCTGTTGCTGCTTCTTCAAGAGTTGTGGACGAGTCTGGTGTTGCGATTATTTGGTTTGATAAAGTTTTAGAAGATAAAGATTTATTGGATTTTATCGAAAAAGTTGTCACTGAAAAGTTAGTTGAAGATAACATTGGTTATAACTACGTTGAAGAAGATACTGAGGTTACTTTAAGTAAAGTTATTGAAGGGGCGACCAGCTTAAAAGAAACCAGTATTAAGCGAGAAGGTATTAAAACCGCGATCCTAGAGTCGGATTGGTATCACAACGAAGTGGATGTTGGTTGGATTTTTACCGACATACAATTTTCAAAGAGTGTACGTTTTCGTTATCAATTATTAGCTAAGCCACATGGTCGCAGTGTTTCATTACGTGTTTCATTAGTTGATTTTTTACAAACCGATGAAACCGGTGGTAGCCAAACAATGGATCCCATTGATAAGCAACGTGCTGAAAAAGCCATGCTTAATGAGCTAATTGCCGCCGTTGATTATAGTTATCGAGTGCAACAACGTGCAGATCGCTTAACTCGTGCCAATCAAAAGTTAGTCACAATAGGCCAGAACATTGAAGAGGAACCCGCTTATATAATTGAGATGGGTTTAGACGACCTATGGGGCAATATGCCACTATTCTTTGAAAAGCATGGTTTTACTATTAGTGATTTGAATGATGATAAGAAAATTTACTATGTCGACTTTGTTAAACCAGAGAGTAGTATTTGGGACAGTATTTGGGGTGATGATGTACCAGTAATCGATGTAAGTGATGCCCATTATCAATTTGTTTTAGCGCCTATTGATGAGCTTGATCAGAAGACCGCAGTCACCATTTATAATGCTGCCGGTGAGCCATTACCGTTGGCAACGTTAGAAAGAATATTCCCAATATTTGAGCAGGGTTTATCGTTTAGAAACGTTTTTTAAGGCTGTATCGACTAAAAAGCGTTTACTTGCTCTTTATCGAAATAAGGTAAAGAGCAGACATAAAAAAACTCCACATGTTGGAGTTTTTTTATGTCTTGAATTAGTCAAAAATCTAAGGTTTGTTTTTTTCAATAGTTGCCAATTTATGGCCACTTTTGCTGGTTCTAGGCAGGGTTTCTTTTAAGTCATTTAAATTGTGTTTACGCATTTTTTGCTTGGAGTTTTTTTGAAAGGTGCTTAAGTTGCCTATGATGATGACTAGCGCCAATACGATCATACAAATAGCTAACCAATTGGTCATTGGAATGCCTCTTAATAAGTTTGTTAAGGCTAAGTAAAGACACTCAGCTTACAGTTTAGTGAGTATAACATTTGTTGGCACCGCACAGACATTATTAATATAACGCTTGGCTATGTCATCTAGATTATTAATGATTTCGTCTTTGCCCAAGATACTGCTATTTACTAATGCCTTGGCTAATCGTTCAATATTAAAAGCTTGCTGATATTGTTGTGCTAACGGCGCGTAAGATAAATGCCAAGGCTCACTGGCAACACCGCCTTGGAAGCTAGCATAAGGGAAATAAAAGCCAAATTGGTGCGCGTATTTAACCAGCCAAGTTGATAGCTTAGCTAAAGGCCCTTGTTCGCTATATTCCCACGGTTCAAGCTGTAGTTGATAATCATCAGCGAGTAGGTTTGGCGCGTAAACATCAATGTCACAACCCCAATGGTGGCGACTAGCGCCAGGCAGGGCGGAATAAAGCAAAATACTGTGCGCTAAATCAAGTGGCGATAAGCTCGCCGGGGAAATTACTTCGCCAGTCATATTCTTAATCGGTGTTTTACCCGAAAATTTATTGTTCCAAAGCAGCAGCTGTCGGTCAAACGAGCGAAAGCCACTGGCAATTTTCAAGTCAATATCAACGGCGCTAGCCGCTGCAACTAAAGCTGAAAAAGCAGTTTTCATTTCTTGGTGAATAGCCACTCGCTCATTAACATAATACAAGTGTTGCTCGGTTTGACCCAGTATTTGAGCTGAATTTATGTCCTTGCTAGTCGGCATGATTCAATGAAACCTTGTCAGTAAATGAATTAACCATTAATGTTTTTGTGGCTGCATAAAACATTAACCAAGCAGTGATAATAAATATCAACCAGTTGCTCTAAATCGTTACAAGAAACCGATTCATTGACTTGATGGATAGTCGCGTTACATGGACCTAGTTCAATCACTTGTGCTCCCGTTGGCGCGATAAAGCGACCATCTGAAGTGCCACCTGCGGTTGAAAGTTGAGTTTCCCTACCGGTAACTGTGAGTATGGCTTGGCTGACAGCGTTTAAAAAACCGTGCTCTGAGTCTACATGCTTGGTAATAAATGGCTTGCCATTAAAAGTCCACTTTATCTCATAATCAAGTTGATGTTTGTTCAAAATCGACTCGACTTGCTCAACAATCATTTGATCGGTTAGTTCTGTACTATAACGTAAATTGAATAATGCGGTTAAATGACCAGGCACGACATTGGTCGCGCCGGTACCCGAATTAATATTTGATAATTGAAAGCTTGTCGCCGGGAAATATTCATTGCCCTGATCCCACTCAACTAGGCTCAGCTCAGTTAAAGCTGGCATTGCTAGATGAATTGGATTTCTCACATGTTCAGGGTAGGCAACATGACCTTGTTTACCTTTAATATCAACTTCTGCAGTAATTGAACCACGGCGACCGTTTTTAACAATATCACCAACAGCATTGGTACTTGAAGGCTCACCGACAATACAATAAGTGATTTTTTCATTACGTGCTTCTAGGGTATCAATAACCCGAGTGGTGCCATTAATAAATGGACCTTCTTCATCACTGGTAATTAAGTAAGTGATAGCGCCTTGGTGATCTGGGTGGTCTTTAACAAAGCGCTCTGTCGCCACTATCATTGCCGCTAAACTACCTTTCATATCTGCTGCGCCACGACCATATAACATACCATCGATAATGGTTGGTTCAAATGGCGGCGTATTCCATAATTCAAGGTTACCAGCCGGCACTACATCGGTGTGACCAGCAAAACAAAAAACTAAATCATTGCTCTTGCTCACACTACTATCGCGACGAGACCAAAGGTTAGTGGTATCAGCAAAGATCATGCTTTCATTATTAAAACCAAGCTTGGCTAATCGCTCTGCCATGAGTTTTTGGCAGCCGACATCTTCGGGAGTGACTGAAGCTCTGGCGATAAGTTCTTTGGCTAATTCAATAACAGCACTTTCTTTTTTTTGTTCGGTTTGACTCACAACGATTACCCTTAATTTATTTTGAATACCTGGCTTTAAACAGCAGTGTTTTTTTGATTATTTGTTGTCGAAAAGGCTTTGATACTGCTCAATTTTAAAACCGAGGTTGAGTTCACCATTTAATGGTAGTAATGGTCTTTTAAGTAATGTTGGTTGCTCAAGCACTGCGGCAAACATTACTTCATCAGTAAGATTGTTTTTTATCTCATCGGGTAGGTTACGAAAAGTGGTACTGCGCTTGTTTAATAATAACGACCAATCACTCTGATTAACAAATTGAGTTAATAACTCTGTAGTTAAAGGTTGTTTTTTAAAGTCATAAAGTTGATGAGCAATGTCGTTTGCTGCAAGCCATTTAGTGGCCTTTTTTACAGTGTCACAATTCTTAATTCCGTAAAGTGTAATCATATTTGAGCAATATCCAATTGTTAATAATTTATGCTAAATATGATATCAGAAAGAGTAGGCTATATCCGCTTTTCTTAGGACAGAAAACAGCTGTGAAACTTACAATATAATAGCCCTAAGCCAATATACATTTTCCTAGGGAAATTAGTAATCAAGCTGTGCAATAGTTAAAAACTAGACTAAGCTTATAAATCCGTACCCAATCAAGCGTGAAACATTGTAACAGCTTGAGCTTTCTTAATTTTCTGGTAACCATCCTTTTTGATTCAGTGAGTTGATTATTATCAATGTAATTATTTATCTGTCTTGAGGTCAGAGGGAATAAGGCGTATTGCTTTACCCGATAAAATGCTTTCTTGTCCTGCGGGTTCGCCATCAAATCCTTGAGCAATACCGGTATTAGATGATGTTAAAATAATCGCATGTGCACCAATGCTCGCGGCTTCCTTCTTTAATGCAGTCATAGCCCTATCTTTACTTTTATTTTTTGTAAAACCCACACCGTTTGAATCGACTAAAGCGATGACTATAAATTCTTGCTCTGGTGTATCTAATAAAATCGTAATGTCGGCAACTTGAGTAGCAGCATATACCTTACCCGACGTTGTATGTGATGCATCAGATAGTGAACATGCTGTTAACATTGTAATTAACCATAATGAAGGTATTATTTTTAATTTATTCATATTTTCCCTTTTAAAATGTCAAATTGAAATATTTTCAAATTCAATTTATTTTGTTAAAAATCAATGTTGCTCTCAAAAGCATTCCTATGCTCTTGAATAAGATTTGTTGATTGAATTGCCATAAATAAACTGATTTAATTAGCCAAGAATATAATGTAACAAAAATATAACAAATTGGATTGTTAAAATATATGCATATTCCGCAAGCCTCAAAATTAATTCGACGTTTAAACACAATAAACTTAAAAAAGTTAACAGACTTTCAACTAAATAAAAATAGACAATATACCCAACTAGAATCTGGAAAATTAAATGCGCAGTATATTGAAGTGAATTTAGGTGATATGCAGTTATTTATAGAAAGTCTGAATGTTGGCGCTAGAATAGAGGCCGCACCTGCTAAGCATTACCTACCTTTTGCCTATATTTATCCTCGTATCAGTGAACATCGATTTTGTGGGCAAGAGCATAATAATAACTCATTGATTCAAGCAAGTGGCGGGCTTTGAGATGTTTGCTCAAAAGGTCGTTTAGATTACATATGCACTGCATTTAACAGGAAATACTTTTATAACGCTTATAACATACTAATAGGACAAGAAATTCCATCGCAGTTTTTAATTAGCCAAACAGTACAAACATCGAATCAAGCGTTATCGCGTTATGTAGTAGCAATGGATTTTATTTTAGAGAAAATACAACTGTACCCTATGATTTTGGATCATAAGAATATAATTAGTTTAATTTACTCACTGTTACTTAAGCTTACCATTGATGCATTATTACCAACTTTTAACAACTATAGTTCGTTAAAGCCCCAGCCGAAAAGAATGACGGGTACTAAACGTGTCATTGAATATCTACAAATGCATGCCGTACAATAACCTGATATGGCAGTATTATGTAAGGTGGCGGATTTAAGTGAGCGTTCTTTAGAATATGGTTTTCAAGAATATTTAGGTATTACGCCAATTCAATATTTAAGAGTTTTACGACTTAATGGCGCTAGATTGGATTTTTTAAGTAATATTAATAGCAGAACTAAAGTATCTGACATTGCTTTGACGTGGGGCTTTTTAGAGTTTGGCCGCTTTGCCAATAATTATCGTCAATTATTTCAAGAACGGCCTTCTGTAACGCTAAAAACGATGATGTAATCGGTGTTTGAATAACAAAGAATACGGCTGAAAAGAGCATAATTCATTTTTGTTGAAAATATTACCATCCATCAATTTCTGTTAATGAATTATTCCAATCTGCCCCAAACAGCTATAGAGCCATTAAATTTTTATTGTACAAAAAATCATGTAAAACGATATTAACCGAATGTCCAATTTTGGTGTTTTTAATCAAATTTTAATTTTTATTTTTCAAGCCATAAATTGAATTTTTGAACTCGCTCTTTATATAATGCAGGGCAGCTTTGTCGGATCAGTTGCCGTTATAAAAGCAAAGAATAACGTCTATTTTCGTATCTAAGTGGTCATTATATTGGAAAGTTTTGAACAATAAATTAAGACCGCTTTGTGGCTTGAGTTCAACCGATGGACGCAACACGAAAATACTCAGTATCGTTTATTGCCTGTTACTTACAGCTTAGGCAATGCATTACCAAACCAACCATTGCTTATTTACGGGGCAGTGGCTAATGAATATTTAATCATATGAATACCGCCTTTACCTTATTCGTTATTTTTTAATGCATGGTGCGATGTACATCGCCTTCAAGGCTTTCTAAGTCACTTAACATTATCTTGGCGTTACTAACGTCATAGCCATAAAAATCATTTAAAAGAAATTGACTACCTTTTTCTATATTATTTATCGGCACGGCATTTAAATAAATACTGTCGCTTTCATCGCTACCATAATACAAAGTATTGGCGTCTATTTTTACGTGGAAAAAACCAGTGGGTAGGGTTACTTGAGTTTTAGTAAATTCACCTTGGTTACTGACTGAATCATCAGTAAATGTTAGTGAATTGGTACGATATAAAATATTACTTTGTTGTTCAATTAAATAGTTATATTGCGGATGTTGGCTATCTGTCAGTCCATAAGCCCACTTACCTTTGAGCTGTTGTACTTTATTATTAAACAAATTGACGACCATTAATTCAGGTATACCATTATTAACGGTAGTAATTGCCACACCATTTTTTGTCAGCCAATTAAGTGAGATAATAGGGTGCTCGCTGGTAAAAATTAGGTTTTCTTGTTTGAGAGTTGTTAACGGATTCACCTCATTTAAAGCGCTTATAGGCAAAAGATAAACCTCATTATCTACATTTAATAATACACTTTGGTCATCGGCTGACACAGTCATATAGCTTAACCAATAAGACTGAGAAAAATTAGTCACTATTTCGGCTTGATTGGCGTCATAATGCCCCAAATATAATTGTCTACGGCCACTTCGTTTTGAAATAAACAAATACTGTGAGCTGTGATGAAATAACGCAGGGTTAATATCGTCAACCGTTGAGTTATCAATGTCGCTAATTTGTTTTGGTGGTACTAACCAACGGTTACTATAATTTTTCTGCTCGGTACTGAACAATATATTTTTGCCATCAGGAAATAATGACATGTGTGGCGATAAATATTCAGAGATACTGACAACCGTAGTAGCGTTGCTACCATTTAAGTCGCTTTTAATAATTTGATGGGCAGGCGGCGGCGCATAATAATAGACTTGTTCAGAGTCATGATGCCAAATAGCTTCAGAAACAGGGTAATCAAACTTAAAACCCTCTGTTATTTCGTTATTAAGTAAATTTAATACCAGTAGTTGGGTTTTGAAGTCGCCCTTAGTACTCATGATTAATAGTTTATTGCCATCTGGGGAAATATCAATACTGTGGTGCCCCCAGCCTACAGGCTCAACTTGTGTTACAAAGCTATGTTTTTTAGTGGCTACGTTAAAGGCATATATTTGGTTTGGCCAAAGGTTTCTCGGCTGTGCAGCGTAATAAATCATATTTTTACTGATATGATAATCAATATCCTTTATCCGTTTATCACTGCAATCAAACAACTTTTCAGCTTGTTGCCATTGCATTGTTTTATTAGTTTGCCTTAGCTGTTTCTTATTATTTATTTGTCTAAGAGTAGCTTGATAAACACCACAACTGTCTTGCTTTTTATCAAGGTAAAACAAATGGGTAGTATCACTACTTACCCCGGTAACTGCCCCTGGAACTACGGCGATAATTTTACTAATGTTGGTTTCAGCTATATTTACTTGCTTAGTTTTTGCCGTATGAATGTTTTTTATCCACAGTTGATAACTTGTATTTTCTGAATCCTTTTTTAACTTCTTTTTTAAATAATAAAGGTGGTTATTATCGGGATGCATACGTGCTGACTCTTCTGCGCCATGTGCACGGGTTAACTCCATGGTATAACGATTTGTATTGTCTTTATTATCCTTACTACTAAATACTTGCCATAAAAACAAGCTACAAAGCAGTAATAACAGGGCGATTATTACTTTGCTGTACCCCTTATTTGGTAAGTTTTTTTTGAGGCTATTTTTGCGGTTATTAGTATCACTTATGCCATCAGTTATGATCTGGCCTTTTTCAGCCAAATTTAAGCTTTCAAGCAAGTTCACTTCACATATCAGTCGATAACCTCGTTTAGGCACCGTTTGAATATAACGAGGATTTTTAGGTTCGTCAGCCAGCACTTTACGCAAGTTGGCAACCAGTTTATTGATGGCATTATCGGTAACCAGTGAACCTGCCCATAAATTATCTAAAATATCTTGCCGAGAAATAATTGTATTTGGCTGATTAACAAACATTAATAACAGTTCAAATAACTTAGGCTCTATCGCAACGTCTTTGTCTTGAAATATTAGCCGTGCTTGTTTGTCATCAAGAGTAAACTCACCAAATTGCATCATAACGAATTGTTTTCTCTTGAAATAAAAATAGCACTAACGATAAATCAGTTTATCACGCAACTAATCAGATACAAAAGCCAGTTAAATGAATAAACCGGCGGTTCGTTCAAAAAAAACACTAAAGCGACCACATTCACCTTTTAATCACCTTTTTTCCTACATTCGTCATTACATTAGCGCTAAAAAATATAACAGTAACTCAATACCAATAACCAAAAACAAAAAACAAAACCAACTTAAAGGATTACTTTATGTTTAAACATCTAATAACAATTTTTATCATTACTCTGCTTACTAATATCAGTACTGCCTATGCCAATGTGCGGGGAGAGTCGAAGGTTGACCGCCTGTCATCTAAAATATTAACTGAGGAACGTGAGTTAATAGTACACCTGCCAAATAACTATCAGCAAAATACAGCGCTAAATTATCCCGTTCTTTATTTATTAGATGGTCAAAGAAATTTCGCTCATGCCGCTGGTACCTTAGACTTGCTAATTCAATCTCATATGGCGCAAGAAATGATTATTATTGCCATTAAAAATACCCATCGTACGAGAGATTTAACGCCAACGTATGATGAAAGTTATAACGAATGGGGTATTTCTGGTGGTGCTGATAACTTTCTAGATTTTATCGAACAAGAGCTGATCCCCTATGTGGATACAAATTATCGTACCAACAACTTTAAAATATTGTCGGGTCATTCTCTTGGCGGGTTATTGGTTGTTTATGCCTTGCAAACAAGACCACAGCTGTTTCAAGCTCACTTTGCCTTCAGCCCAAGCTTATGGTGGCATGAACAAGTGATATTTAAAGAAGCTGAACATTTTTTTGCTAATAAAGCTGAGTTGAATAACTATTTATATCTAAATTTGGGCAATGAAAGTGGCGATATGTTAAGTGCTTTTGAGCGATACAACAAGTTGCTGAAAATACATACACCTAAAGGCTTTAGTTATAATTCAGACATAGATGAACAAGAGAACCATGGCACTAGTGCGCTTATAGGGCAAACCCTCGCATACCGATATTTACACGCATCATTGCAATGCCCTAAAGAGGTCATTGCCCAAGGTTTGCCTGTTATTGAGCAATTCTTCAAAATGCAGTCTGAAAAATATGGCTACCAAATAAAGCCGAGTTTCACTGCAATTAATCACGCTGGCTATATAGCTTTAGAGAATAAAGACATTGCTAAGGCAATAAAAATATTTGAAGGCAATGTAAAAAACTATTCATATAAAGCCGATGGTTATGACAGTTTAGCCGATGGACTTGTAGCAGACGGTCAACTTAATAAGGCACTACAAATGAGGAATATAACCATTACAAAAAGCTTGAGCGAAAATATTGAAAACAATTCTTATAAAACTCGTCGAACCAATTTATTAGCCTTAATTAAGGAAACAAATGCAAAGACCTCGGGACTGTGTTTGAGGAAAAATATACCCATAGTGTTGAACAATAAATGCAATGTAATTCCCTTGCCATCAACTTAAATAAACTGGGCAAGTTAGAGATTGTAAAGCCTGTTGCTAGCACAGTGATCGTTAGATGTAGTGAGTTCTATTAAAAGTAATGACCGATATTGCTCAAAGTTAACGTTCAATAATCGAATATGAGTGACAGCTTTGAGCATAAACCTGCCGTTACGGACGTAAGCTCTAATGTCCGCCAAGCTAACAGTTTTATCGGGTTTGTATGCGCATAACTATTATTCTTAAAGCTTGGGTTTGTTAAGGGGTAATAGCAGCGATAGAACTAAATACTCTTTGCGGCACTAGTATAAAAAATACTCGCAATTATTTACTCCATAAAGGGTGACCATAGTTAGGGAGTATCCAAACATCTAATCATTAAGGCTTAAGATGATATCTGAAACCGATAGGCTATATCCGCTTTTATTCGGCTAGGTGAGTGCTAAAACGGCAGTAAGCAGCTATTAAATTCGATCTGTTTTAGCTGGGGTAGAAAATCTAATATAGACCGATTCAATAGGGTGCGATTTAGGTATACTCATCGCAGACCGGCTTAATCTGTGCTTTGTCTGTAAACGGACCTTAGTCAATACAAATTACATGAGTCAAATATACAAGAATCAGTCACCAGTATCTAAATCACTTTAGTTTTTTCAATTCCTTAACGTGAGTTCAGCCACTTCTTTTTTAGCGGTAATACGTAGTGTCAGTAGAATGTCAGACTGATTAATATCGGTTAATGAATCAACGTTGTTAGGTATATTACCTAAGGTCTCAAATCTATCCTCGTTAAGATCATAAGACCACAATTGAAATTCCTCATTAATGCCATAAATGACATTGTTTTTTATTATGAAGCGTTTGTCGCTTCCTTGGCTTGCTAGTGATTCAATCAGTTGGTCTTCGGCGGGACCTGGCTGCCAAAAACGGTCCAATTGATCGGTGTAAATTAATCGACCATCTTCACTTTTTAGCGCCCAGTTTACTTTCTTGTCGGTTATTACCCTAAACGCTGAGTTATGCAGATTGAACTCGCCAAACTTTAAAACTCCTTTGATACGTACAAGTAATAAAGCGGTATTGTCTTCACTATCCCAATGAAAAAGTTGTTCAATACGGTGGTCGAATGGAAATGATTTTTGGCTTGAATCTAGGCTCGCCTGAGTGAGCCTATTATTAACATTGACCAAAATACTTTGTCCATCAGCGGCCCAATTCATACCATTAATAGAAGAATCCATCGTGAAATTGGAGAGTTGCTGTGCGCCGTTGCCATCAGTTATCCAAATTTGATTATCGCCAAAGCGAGTTGACTTAAAAGCGATTAACTCACCCTTAGGTTGGTAAATGGCGTTGTCTTCTTCCAGTGTTGAGCGTTCCAGTATTGTCGGGACAGGATTTGACGGGGCAGGGTTTGAGTCACTGTTATTTGCCCTAGTTAGCGATTGGTTCGCTTGAGTCTGGGTTAATTGTGCTTTGGCTGATTGTGACTTAGTTATTTGTGATAGGGACATCGTCGCGATATCACTATCCCAATTTCCCTTAATCACCAGCGCTCGTTTACCGTCTGGATGAAATATCGGCGAACCCATTGGTTCATCAAGTGGCAGACTAATATTGGTTATCTTGCCATCATAAGAGAGGGTAAAGAGTTGTCTGCCAGTGCTAAAAATAAGCAGTTCACTTTTTGGCGTGAAGTTTGGATAGATATTTCTAAAGTTTGCTATTTCTGGCGGGTATTCAATCTGATGACTGGATAAAACCTGGCCATCTGGTTTTAGTATTTCAATGTAGTGCTGGCCATCATTGTGAATACTGGTTAACGCGATAAGATCGTCGGTGACGGAATAGTCATAGTCAACGAAGTTACCGTCTTCCAGTTCGTATATGACCGTACTTTTGTTGTCCGCTATCGAATAGCTGGTTAACTTCCAACGATTAGAAAACTCCTGCAATAAAGCGATATTATTATTATTGAGCCATGTAGCCTTGGCTATTCTTGAGTTTTTACACTCCATTAGTAAATTTGGAGATCGAGGTGCTGCAAGTGCTTTTTCAAAATCCAAGGTCATTAGTTTATAACAATCCTTCTGAGTCATTGGTTTGTTGCAGTTTTCAGTTTTAATAAATACCAGTTTCTTGCCGTCTTTTGAGAAACTGTGGCTACCATAGCGACCCATGTTTTTAGTGAGTTGGGTTTCTTTTTGTGTTTTGATATTTTTTGCCCAGATATTGCTACTAGTACAGAGCTCTTGTGAATAGCGGTTAAAAACTATGTATTCACCGTCAGGCGAATAAATACCCGAATGTTCTTTGTTGTCAGTGGCTGTTAATGAACGCAACTCGCCAAAGGATAATTTTAATGATTGCGTTGGTGTTAGGTAGCTAAAACCGATAATAGCCAAAATAACAATACCAACAACAGCAATGATCTGTTTAAAAAAAGACCTTGGAGGCTGAGCTTTATCAGTTGCATCAGTTTCGGTACTAACATTGGTCTTGCTGACTTCATTTTCTGGTGAACTATCAGCTATTGCTAGGTCTCTTCCTGTTTCTGCTACTGTTTCTGGTTTAGCTTGTGTTTCATCATGCCATTTAACATCACACTCCAGGCTATATCCCTGTTTAGCATGGGTCTTAATATAGGATTGCTGGCTAGTGTCTTGACCCAATACTTTTCTTAATTGGGCGATACTTCTTTGTAATGTATTAGGCGTAACAATCGTGTCGGGCCACACTTTAGCAAACAATTCATCGTAGCTAACCACTCGGCCCTGATTTTCAGCCAGATAGGTTAAAACAGCTAAAGCTTTAGGAGCAATAGTTTGTGATTGCTCTTTTTGAGTGACTTGATTCCTAGATAAATCAACAAAGAAATCACCGACCCAATATTGTACTGCCATATAAACGCTTACCAGAATGAAAGTTGTTACTCAAAAGTGAGTCTACACGAGAAGGCTTATCCTAGCATAAACCAAAATCGCAGTTAACATACTTTGTATCTATTTGATTATAAAGGTAAATTATAAAGTCAGGGAGAAGTCAGCGAAAATTCAGTAGCACGTCAGGTATTTTAGTTTCAAATCATTTAAATTCAGCTCATGCCAAGGTTGTAAAGAACAACCTTTTGAAAAACCGTTATTTTAAAGAACGAATTTTAAATGCAACAGAGTAAAAAATAAGTGGATAAATTAATGAATATGAAGAAGAGTTTAATTTTAGTTTTTTTGTTTTCTCTGCCTTTAATAGGCGCCGAGGCTAGTGAGAAAAATTCATATGAGATATCTGGAACACAGCTATTACCTATTCAGGATACTCAATCTGATAGGCAATACGAACTTTATATAAAATTACCTGAAAACTATGGGAAAAATAGCGATAAAAAATATCCTGTCATTTATTTTACCGATGCAGAGTGGCATATCGAATTATTATCCGCTGCCACGGCATACCAGATGGAAGAGGTTATTTTGGTTGGAATTTCCTGGCAAAAACACATCAAAGAAGATTCAAAAAAAGAAATAAAGGCACATGTCAGTAGGTTTCGAGATTATACAATAAGTAAGTCAAGCAACCCAGTTCGTCAAGCTAAATATCAATATGGGCAGGCTAGTAATCATCTGACCTTTATTCGCAACGATGTCTTTAAGTTTATAGAAAGCAACTACCGAACCGACCCGAAAAATCGCACTTATTTCGGCTTTTCCCTTGGCGGCTTATTTGGTGCTTACATCTTAATGGCACAACCCGATACCTTTAAAAACTACATATTAGGTAGTCCTTCACTTTGGCGAGATATCCCCTTACTTTTTTCTCTTGAAAATACAGCATTAAAAAGTAAAACGTTAGAGACCAACCTGTTCATTTCCTATGGCGAATTGGAGCAGAAATTGGGTATGCAAGTCGAAGAATTTATTACCCAACTAAAAAATAAAAAATATGAAGCATTATCATCAATAAAGCATGTAGTGATTAAATCTTCTGGCCATAGCGACTCGTTTCCTATGGTTGGCGTGCGTAGTGTCAAATGGTTATCAAGCTTAGTAAAAGAGGAAGAATAAACAATGAACCGTAACACTATTTTTATTGCTCTGCTGCTTTCTGTGTTAACGATGAGTAGCAAAAGTTATAGTCAAAATGAATTTCCAATTCTAAAAGGTCCTTATATGGGGCAAAAACCTCCAGGCATGGTGGCAGAGCCGTTTGCACCGAGCATCATATCGACAAAAGGCTGGGAGGTTGAGGGCGTTTTTGCCCCCGGCATGAAAGAATTTTACTTCACCCTAGACCGCAGCGAATACACAAGTTCCACTGATAAAAAATTCCGCCCAACCGTTATCGGCTACCGCCAGGAAAACAATATCTGGAGCAAGTATCTGGAATTCCCGCGGAGAGGTGAAACCTCGTTCTCGCCTGATGGCAAGCGCATGCATATGGCAAAAGGCTATAAAGATCGTATTGGCGATGGTTGGTCAGAACGCAAAAGTCTTGGGCCGATGTTTGATCGTAAAGACTGGGGCATTATGCGCCTGACGGCGTCCGCTCAGGGCACCTATGTTTTTGACAATTATATAAGCAGCAAAATGCGTATTTCAATGTTTAAAAATGGCAAGCGCCAGGCGCCAAAGTATCTCAACAAAGATATAAACTCAGGTAAATGGACTGCTCACCCTTTTATCGCTCCCGACGAGAGCTACCTAATTTGGGATAGCGAACGGGAAGGCGGCTATGGGGAAACTGATCTTTATATTAGTTACCGACAAAAGGATGGTTCATGGGGGCCTGCGATAAGCATGGGTGATATGATTAATTCTGATAAAGACGACTTTTACGCAAGTGTCACCCCTGACGGCAAGTACATACTTTTCAACAGAACCATGGATGGAAAGAGCGAAAATATCGATATCTACTGGGTGGACGCAAAAATTATTGAGACCCTCAGGCCCAAGCCATAAAACAAGGACATTAACGCAGATGTAAAGGGTGCGAATCCATATCGATTTAAGAATAAAAAATAAACAAAAAAAAGGGAGTACCTATGGAAATCAACTTAAAATTCAAAAGTTTAATCGCCGTCACTCTATTAAGCTGTTTTAGCAGCATTGCTACAGTGAGTGCTGTAGAAAGCACCGACAGGAATAATAGCCTAGCGCCAGAGGTCACAGCCGACGAGGCTAAACTCTCATTCTGGGATATGCCTTTTCTCAAAAAATCCTATATTGATTCAAGCCCAACCGATAGAAAAGACGGTCTTGCAGTTGGCGTATTAGGCGTTGATGGTGGTAATAAAGACAATATTGTCAAGTTGGCTCAAGAAATCGCTGACAGTAAGCACGGTAACTACGACAGCCTGCTCATTGTTCATAAGGGCAAACTCCTTTTTGAATCTTACTATCAGCGTGCTCGTATCAATCTGGCACACGGCCAAGCGTCAGCCGTTAAAGCCTACACCAGCTTGGCACTGGGCCGCGCTATCCAGATGGGCTATCTGACCATGGCCGATTTGGACAAACCTCTGGTTAGTTTTCTGAAAGACTTAGACCCTACAAAATTTGTTGAGGGCGCAGAAAAAATCACACTCCATAAGGCATTGACCATGCACGGGGGGCTTAGCGTCAGTAGCGATAAATGGGAAGAACTTCAGAAAAATCCCGCAGCGTTAAAAGGTCAAGGCTTCGTTCAAGCCCTTCTTGAGCATAGCGCGCCTATCACCGCAGAGTCTCAGATCTATAAATATGGTAATTTCAATCCACCGTTGGTGATGCAAGTCATCGAGGCAGTCGTGCCGGGCACGGCCAAAGACTTTATTAAACGTGAACTTCTCGACAAAATGGGCATCAGAAATTATAGCTGGCAGACTAGCGTTAGTGGTCTACCGGAAGCTGGTTGGCGCGTGAAATTTACCTCTCGTGATATGCTCAAGTGGGGCAGTGTGATCATCAACAAAGGCAAGTGGCAGGGTGAACAGCTTATTCCAGCAGATTATCTGGCTAAGGCGACTAGTGGGCTTGTTAAGCCTACTCAAGATTGGATGCCAGAAACCTATCGCTATGGCTATTTTTGGTATCAAGCAACTATAACCGCCGGTGATAAGAGCTATGATGCCAAATTTGCATGGGGTGGTGGTGGACAACGGATAATTGCGGTTGCAGAGCTTGATTTAATTGTTGTGATCACTGGCGTTGATGAGGAAGATACAATAATGACTCAGGTTTCAAAAACCATCATACCTGCGTTTGTTAATTAAGGGAAAAGTCATGAAATCTATTTACCCTTCAATATTTTTGTTACTTTCTCTGTTGATAATGAGTAGCGGAAGTCATGCCCAAGATGAGTTGCCAGTGCTCGAAGGCCCTTATCTTGGACAGAAACCACCAGGTTTAATTCCTGAATTATTTGCTCCTGGAATTGTCTCGACAGAAGAGTATCGCGAAACTGTTGTAACGTTTTTACCCGATATGACGGAGCTCAGTTTCACTAGGTCTGGTGGGCAATATAAAAAACCTACATTGTTTGTAATGCAATACAAAAACGAGCGATGGAGCAGGAAGTCTATCCCGTCAACTGATACAAATAAATATGCGGAGAAATTCAATCCTAGTTTGTCAGAGATGAAAAACCTTAATGCTTTCAAAGATATCCCTATCACTGGTTTCACCGTCTCCGCTAAAGGAACTTATTATTTTTATTTTATAGATTTTGAAAAAGACGGCAATGGTCATATGAGTTATTCACGTCGTATAAACGGCAAATATGAAACCCCTATAAAAATGAGCAAGGCGATTAACACAGGAAAATATATTGCCCACCCCTTCATTGCGCCAGATGAATCCTATTTAATGTGGGATGCTGAGAAAGTAGATGAAGATACCCCTGACATCTATATTAGTTTTCGACTGAAAGATGGTTCATGGGGAGCAGCAATTAACATGGGAGATAAGATAAACACCGCAGCCTATGAACAGCGCCCGAGAGTGACACCCGATGGAAAATATTTGTTTTTTTTGAGGGGAGATATAAAGGTTAGAGAAGATGGAAGTACTTATTGGATAGAAAATCCTCATTGGGTTGATGCTGAATTTATTGATAGGCTCAGACCTAAAGAATGAACCATATTACAATCGCAGCAAGAGTGACGCAAAAAGGCGGTGTGCCTTCTGCCGTTAGAGATCAAAGTTAACGTCAGTTTTTGTATCAAAGCGAATATTTGAACGAATGGTATTGAATCGTAAATTTAGTCCACTCAGGCTCACAGCTGTCTTTACGGATGTAAGGTCTAATGTCAGCAAAGTGCTAATAGCAGAACTAAAGCCTCACCTAATTTATAAGTGAATGATCGCCTTTCTTAGGGGGAAGGTCTGTTCTGGGGTAATAGCAGTTTACGGTATAAAAAACTGCTCGCATCTATTGGCAGAAGTGCCGTATAATTTAATAACCTTTTAAGGGTATCCAAATATCCAATAATTTAGGTTTAAGATGATATCAGAAACGGTAGGTTATATCCGCTTTTCTTCGGACAGACAGGCAGAAGGCGATAGCGTTGAAAGGCAGAGAACGCTTATACTTGACGTAGCCAAAGGGCGAGGGCTTGAAGTTGATAGGTGGGTATTAGATGAGGGTGTATCAGCCTTTCATGGAGATAACCTCACAGGTGCTTTAGGTGGAATAATAGCAGAAGCAAATAGCGGTAAGTTCAAAGGTACATTACTAGTAGAAAACCTAGATAGAATATCTCGCCAGCACCCAGAAAAAGCTTTACAAGTATTACTTAATTTAATGCAAAAAGGCGTTACTGTCATTACTTGCGCTGACAATAGGGAACACTCAAGCGGTGGCGACCCTATGAACCTATTTAACTCACTAATTACATTCATAAGGGGCAATGAAGAAAGCGTGATGAAAAGCCGCAGGGCTAATTCTGTTTGGGCTAGTAATAGAGATAAGCTCAAGGATGGCTTAAAGATAAAGAATGCTTACATTCCAAGGTGGCTTGAGTGGTCTGCTGATGACTTAATAATAATCGAAGAGAAAGCAGAGCTAATCAGAAGAATGTTCAAGCTATGTACTGAAGGGTTGGGTTATTCGGCAATATCTAAGATACTAAATAACGAGAGTATACCTACTCTATCAGGTCTGGGTCTTCATAGAGCTAGTGGCGTAGCTCATTTTATTAAAAACCGTAGCGTTATAGGTGAGTACCAGCCGCATACTAACGTTGACGGCAAACGCCAGCCAGTAGGGGAGGCTATAGCTGATTACTATCCGAGTATTAGTGAAGACTTATTCTATCGCGCTGCTGGCGCTGTAGCTATTAGGAATAACTATGGTAGCGGTGGTTATCGAAGGGGGTCTTTTACTAACCTTTTTAGTGGGTTAATTAGGTGTGCTTGTGGCGAAATGATGCTGCTTAAAAATAAAGGTAAAGCTGGAATTGATCAGCACTACCTATTATGCCCTAGTAAAGACTATGGTAGTTGCGAACAGAAATCTATTAGGTATGACGTTATCGAGAAGCAGATAATAGTAGCGCTTTCTATATTACCTGATGTTAATAAGACTAGGGACAACGGGGCAGCTATAGATAGCCTAAACGGGCGCTTAATTACCTTAAGTAAAGCTAGGGATGAACTTGTAGAAGTATTGGTGCAAGTACCATCAAAAGCAGTTACAGAGCGCCTAGTGGCAGTAGAGAAAGATATCAATAAGCTAAGTGAAGATATTGAAGCTCTTAAGCGAGAGGGTAGCTCAGAGCATGGCTTCAAGATAATAGACGTTGACGATAGACCTAAGTTTAACCAACAGCTAAAGAGTTGTTTATCGATGGAACTAATAGATAATGTTATAGCTTATCGCAACCTTGACGGTAATGTTTTACTTGAGCAGCACTTTGGGGTGAAGTATCGAGCTAGTAAGGTTCTTAATATGGAGGGAGAGGTGTTAGCAGAGACTAAGACCGACATACCGCTAAGGGCTAAGAAACAGAACATAAGAGTAAAACAGTAGTTTCACCATGCGCCAGCTACGGATTTCTGGCGTTTCCCACTAAATATTCTTAAATATTCCTTAACCACCTACTTTTTCAATCTCTTCTCGCTATATCTAAGCTAAATAAAAGGATAAGTGTGTAAGTAATCTCGTAATGTTGTGATTAAATTGTTAATCAGTTTTTTGGGGATGCTTTAAGTTATTCCCTTTTTATAGTGGTTTATTATCAGTAAATATCTATAAATATTATTACAAATACATGCTGTAGCGCTATTTCAACCCTGTGAGATTAATGGGGAATTAAAGTGTAAACGTCTAAAATATCTTCAATCCAACTGTAACCCAATGGTACAAATCAACAACAATGCGCTTCAAAACCCCTTGTTTATCAATAGTATAATCTGTTAATGCCAAGTCGGCACTGTAGACAATAGGAGTCAAAGAGTATGAGAGACTATTCAGAATTAATAGTAGTAGACCTATTTGAGAGAGTTAAGGGACTAGATTATAGAGGTAGTAATTTTGCTACTCGAATTAAAGATCTAAAGAGACTGGCAGAGGTACTTGGTATATCACAACAGAGAACAATGAGTAACATACAACCAGTGGGGGGAGGTAGCGAATGAAAGCACTACTATCAGTACTAAGCAGTGATGAAGAGACTACTAAGCGCTTTGAGCTTAACGAAGACGGAACGCTAGCTAAAGGTACGTTTAGCCAACCTAGAGAATACACCTTACGAAACATATTAGCCGCTGATACTGCTGACGGATGCACACAGCAATTGCTTGACCTAATCGGTGAGGGCTTCGGCTTCTGTCTTGGGTACATACAGCATGATTTTTATTGTACGGGTATCGAGTACAAGATATTACCTAAATGGAAATTTAACCACTTACGTGATGGTCAGAATATATGGGGTTATGACGATACTTACGGGATACTAGAGGGCGGTCTATCTGATATGCCTATAGCTACTCGCACTAAGCTTAAGACACGAAACAGAACCGAAGCCAGTAATCGAGACTTTACCAATATGCAGAACGCGAGAATATTAGCGTTTGACATAGATGTACATGACGGTATTACCTACAACGAAGTCGAAGCTAGGGCTATGAGTTCCGTAGAGAACTACGTTGAATGGTTGCACGAATTACTACCAGAGATAGGTTTTGATAAAGCAGCTTATCTAGCTACTGTTTCTACTTCTGGTAAGCCTAGAAAGAACGGTACGCCAGAGTTACCCTTTAATGTGCTATCAAAGCGTGGGATGCACATCTACTTTATACTTGATGATGCTACGACAGGCGTAGAGCATAAGAAGTTTGAAGAGACTGTAAAGGCTAGGCTATTGTCTGCTGGTCTAATGCGACCTATACCTAGACGCCACATGTATTCCGATAAGATTAACGCAGGTATTGAGCTGACAGAGCAAGAGAATAGCGTATACGGCTTACCTAATGGGACTCTATTCGTTACTGCTGAAATACTTGATACAGCGATACCTAATGATATCAATAGATTACTATTTGAAGCTGACCCGATAGTACCTGACGGATATGGCACGCATTCAGACCGCTTCTATCGTAAAACTGGTGATTTTGTATCCCTTAAGACCTTACCTTATGAGACGGTTAGAAATAAAGACAAAGCAGAAATCAAAGCGACCTTTAGGCAAGAGATACTTAGCCGTAAATGGTTCAAGCGCAACGGTGACTTATACACAACTGATGAAGTGCTAGCGCATCTTAAGGTTACTAGTTTTAGTGTAATAGACTCAGAACTTAACTACACGCTAGACCTATCTGACACGTTGACCTTTGACCGTAAGAATGTGCTAGACCCGAAGCGTAGCGCTAAGGCAGTGTGGACTATTGGGGAGGTTTACGAATACCTTAATAGCCAGAAGACTACTAGGGATAGAGGCAGAAATTTAGACTTACTATGTGTGTATTCTGAAATGCCCGAGCGTACTACTAGGCTAATGACAGATGGGCGCGACTTTAAGCTATACGTACCTAAGATGAAGATGTACTGCAAGCTATCGGCACATTCTGAAAGCATACTATATCGAGATAATGCGGTTGATTACTTCTTAGATAAGACAGCTATTGACGATACTGGCAGCGACCATAATATAAAGCTAGGTGAGGCTATTGAGGCTGGACTAGATCGGGTAGTTTCAAAGGCTCTACACTCAACGGGTAAGACACATAGCATGTTAGCAATGGCTAAGCGTCCTAATACGTTTAGTGTCGTTGTAGCACCTCTTAAGTCACTGGTTAGCAATATCATAGCTAAGTTTAAAAGCGAGGGGATTCGCCTATTGAATTATGAAGACCTTAGAAACTTTAGAGGAGACTTTACAGAGTACGATGGTATAGCCGTTTGCGCTCCCTCAGTTCCTAATGTTATTCGAGCAGTACAGGCTAATAAAGATAAGAAGTTTTGCCTATTAGTAGATGAAGTCGAGTGTATCTTAAAAGCTATTAACTCAGTGCCAGAGCCTAAAGCGGAGATAATCTATACTGAACCCGCCAGAACCATATCAGTACTCAAGCAGCTAATAGAACATGCTGACAGCTTTATGCTTGCTGATGCTGATGCGGGGATAGCTACTAGGGATTTTATAGATTACTGTCAGGTAGATTATGTCGTACATCGTAACAATACGCCAAAGAAGATTAAAGCTGATGGTACTAGAGCGCTAGCGTACATTAACCGATTTACTCGGGACGGGTTGGGCAAGGTCAAGAAAGATATCGTTAGCCGTATTAACGCGAACCGTGACGCAGGTAAGAAAACTATCGTTTGCTCTGCTACTAAGAAGATCCTAGTAGAGCTATTTATCCTACTTGACCCGAACAATGTTGCTTTAGTGTCGACTAAAGTTAACGCCAGTAATAGCAATCCTGACGAAGCAAAACTGCAACAAGCTAAGGTTATCAATACACTCATCAATGAGGGTGATAAGTTCCTAAAGAACCCTGATGAAATGCTGGCTAACTACGATGTAATAGGACTGAGTCCAAAGGCTACTAACGGGTTAGATATTACTATCAAAGACGATGCTGGCGAGTTCTTAGACGCGGAGCTTATCTATATTCATGATACACACCTTAACTATACCCATGAGGTCTGCATACAGCACATTCTAAGGTTACGTGGGGCTAATCAAGTACACCTTTGGCTATCAGATTACTTTCGACCAACTAATCATAAGGTTGATATTGCCGCGGTCAATAATGATCATTTAGATAATGCTGCGGTAGCTGGTAACGAAGTAAGCAACGATGATGTATTTAGGTTTATGGTAGCTAATACTGCTAGATATAATGAGATGCGGAATGAAGACTCTAGACAATTCACACAGAGGCTTTTCGGATACCTTAGCAGAGTTGGCTTCGAGCTAATGACGCAAGAGTATTGCGTTGATGCCAGTAAGAGTATTGCGGGTAGCATACAGAGCGTTTGGTCAGGTGATGCTTTGATAGTTAAGTGGGAAGCGCTGGCGCTCGGTGGCGGGTCTTATACGGTGCAGAGGCGCAATGCAGCTATGCTATCGTTCTTTATTCGTAATGTAGTTGAATGCGAGGTTGGTAGGTTCGCTGACTTTAACGCATGGCAGATTAAAGATATAGATTCAATATTAGCTAAGTATTCTAATCGTAAGCTAGGTGGTGATGCTATTAGCGCTTGCCTAACCGAGATAAGAGCCATTAAAACTTCTATAGGTCTGAGACTGTCTAAGGCAGGCAAGCCTATTAGTATTAAACCTAATGATGGGCTTTATCGATACGAATTTAACGAGCGAGCAATGCAAGTGCCTGTAGTTGATTTAATCATTGACCAGAAGAAAGATGATAGAAAGAACTTACGGGCTATCTGTAGCGCCTTTGGGTATGCAGTGGGGCGTAAAGATACTAAAAGTACTACGGATGATATGAGTGCTAGCGAGCGGGTTACATTAGAGAATAAAGGTAAAGTAACTTTGCTTTGGCTTAAGCGCTTAGAAGTCCCGATGATACCGATTGAGTCAGTTAATCCTATTCATTGCTTTTGTATGGCAACTGATCTAGACGAGCTTGGAGTATCCTCCTGTAACTGTCAGGAAGAGTTAGAGGTTATCGATAATGAAATTATCTATCAGGACGGGTTGACGCCTTACGACTTTCTTAAGGATTGGCTTGGGTATGGTAGCAGTCTAAGAGGATTTATTACGGCTAAAGATAGAGGTCAATCAGTAGTACGTTAGTACGCAAAGTACGCAGAATGATGTATTTATATTAACCAGATATGTCTTTTTGCGTACCTTTACAGTTAAATACCCCTAAGCAAGTAACACTAAAGAACGAGCTAAAACTCACACAGGCTAATACCAAAAACCCATTTGGGGATATTTTAGAAAAAGCTAAGGGCTAACTAAACCTTACAAGGGCTGATTTCAAAAACACGTTCTAACCTGAAAAAACCATACGAATATATGTTAATTAATTGATATAACAATAACTTAAGTTTAAAAGGAACAATTAATAAAACACATTTCGGCTAAAAGCAACTAAGCGCGGGTTCAGCATGGAAAGTCGATTACCCCAGATATCCCCCCCCATTAAATACAATAATAGTCTTCTGGTTAACAACGAGTTTAGCTTATACATACAAATAGACTCAAACACTATCTTTATAAGTACCATAAATTAAATCTGTTCAGGGAGTCGGTTCATACCACAAATAAGACCAAATATTGAGCTGAGATAATTCTAAAATAGATGCGCGATCGAAAAATAAGCAGTCATAAATACTTGAAACACTTTGTCCACATAGCTGACGTTAATCAAAAAATACTTTCTAACGATGACTTCGCCATATTTATAGTCATTTATATGTATCTATGTATTTTAAGTACCTGTTTTGTAGTAAGCTGATTTTATTAAGAATAAGTGAGTTTACTAAACCATAAGTAGATGAATTAAACGTAGCTTATGTATTTTGTATGAAAGCAAAATAGTTATAGTACTGAGATAATGTATTAAGAGGTTAATTTAGATGATTATAGATGAAGAAAAGGTTTTAGAAGAGCACGGTGTTATGTTTGAAGATAACTTTATTTCAGATCTAGATTCATGGTTTTCAGCAGATATAGCATGTTGCAATGGTTGCTATGATGGATTTGTTACATTCTGGCCATTGGCTAACGATGTTGAGTTTGAGCGTTCTCTAATCGGGATTCAGTCTTTTTATGATGGTTCTAAAAGGTGCAAAAAAATTTATACCAATGAAGAATTTGATATATTGATATCTTCGGTAGAATGTCCACATTGTGATGAGTCACTTTCTAGTAGTAGTACTATTTGGCTCTATGAGTTACCGTTTAAGTATGATGTAAATGTGACAGATTTTGAATCTCATATTTATGATTTAGTCAGAATATCTGAGACTACTCCATTTCTACTATTAACAAACCAATTTGCTTCGAACATATGTGAAATACTTAAAAAGTTGTCTTTAAAAACATTAGCTGAAAAAATAGAACACCCACTATATAGAGCTAGAGTTGCAACTCAAATAGATCAATTAAGTTTTGACCAATTTACTTTACCACCTAACCGTTTTATACAAGAAGGTCGCTATAATCATGCAGGTCAACAAGCTCTGTATTTAGCTAGTGATCAACAAACCTGTTTCCAGGAAGTTGGTAGTGTTCTATGTTATGTTGCTGAGTGTGAGATTAATGATAAAATAAAGATATTAGATCTTTGTAATCCAAACGATTCTCATCCTGATTTTGCTATTGAGTTATGGGCTTTAGCATATTCAGCTTTAATGAGTAGAGTGTTAGATACAGAAGGTTATCACAAGCCATGTTATGTTTTTTCTCGGTTCATTACTGATTGTGCTAGGTTGGCGGGCTTTGATGCTATCAAATACCCGTCTACTAAGGTTACCGACAATAATTTCAACTTAGTAATATTAAACAATGAAATAGCAAAGGAAAGTCTAAAGTTTAATTCGTTAACATTAAAAGATAACAATCAAAATTATCCAATTAGTATAGCTACATCATCTGTAACTTAAATGGATAAAAAAATAGATAGCTATTATTAAGCAGTTTGAACGCTCGTTAACTATGGATAATCTAAGTACGTTTAACCTGTCATGACTAGTATTGATCCAACAACGGAAGTTTGGTTTTAATCACCATTCCCCCCGCACTTTGCGCACCAAAAAGTCATTAATGGTGAACTATTTTTAACTATTATAGATAGTTGAGTGAGTTGGATTAGTTTTTTGTATCGATAACCCCGAAAGAATGGGCTTAAAATTGTTTGCTAAAATGTTGGTGAACGAAACATAAAAAATGTTTAAGTCCTATTTATTTGCTTGTCATGTACTTTATGGCACACTATTTGCCAGCTTTATGATTCAGTGATATAATGGAAGGTATCATCATGATTGATGTAGCAAAGAAGAGCTTTTGGAAGAGTTTTTATAATTAAGCGAACAACAATAGTTCGAGCTATTGTTGTTCATAGTAATCTGTTGATACAGATATAACACCAAAAAGGGATAGGTGATACTTAATAAGAAGGGTAATGTACCGTAAAGTTCATTGCTTGTAAAGCCTAAACCTTAGTAAATCTATACTGAGGTAAACAATATCTATAACATGAACACCCCTACAGCTTTTGTACTAATAGCTGGATTCCTATGTGTGACATTCTTAGTAGTTTTCATGCTAAATACCGTAAACATTCATACCTTACCTAAAGAAAGATTAAAACCTTACCAAGAATCTTTAGAGGTTATACATAAGGGTATGCCCGAAACAAAATTAGATATAAAAATGGAGATTGATATGAAGTAAAAATAATGCCTAAAACCCTAAGGTAACTCTCTTAGGTAAAACTCTTCCAAAAGTTTTAATTACCCATTCAGATTGATAGCCTAATTATAGGTTTATTCAGACTGAAAAGACTATAAAGCGCACTAACTTGACAGTTCTGATAGTCCCCATCATTTTTATGATCTAATGCTGTCTAACCCAAGCTTTTACACCTCAATAGGACACAATTACATTCTGTCTGATAGGGAAGTCAATAAAAGTACGCTTATTTTCTGTTTGTTACTTTCAATAGGACACAATGTAAGTATAATAAACTTATGTCCTAAAGATTACCAAGAAGATTATGAACGAAGTTAACGCAGTTACGAACAAAGCACAGTTAGAAATGATCCCAGTATTATTAGAAAAGCACTACGGGCAACAATCTGCTGATATATGGAGCTTTGGCGTTCAGGTAGCTTTAAGAATCTCAGACTTATTGAGTATCGAAATGACTGACATTGCTGGCGATATCCTAAAGATTACGGAAAGTAAAACGGGTAAAGTTCAAGACATTAAGCTTAATTTTAAAGCTATGGAAATACTTAACCGTGTTAAAACAGATTACCCTAACAGCGTTTACTTGTTCCAATCACGTACCAGTAACAGAGTTAAGGGCAAGGTTAAGGCATTAGGACGTAGTACTATTAGCGCCAGCTTTAAAGCCATAGGTGAAATGATAGGTTTAGCCATTGGCACTCATTCAATGAGAAAGACTCGCGGCTACCATGTATACCAAGCAACGAAAGATATCGCTTTCGTTATGCACATGCTAAACCATAGCAGTGCAGCAGTTACCTTGAGATACATAGGCATTACGCGAGAAGACCAGCACCAAAGCTACCTAGATATAGTGTTATAGATAGTCGTGATGCAGTACTAGGTCTTTAAACATTAGCCTCTACAGAATTTACACTCAATGAAAGAACTATTACCACTACTATTCTTATTAGCTTCTTATTAGTATTAAAACGCTTACCTTTGGCCAAGAAAAAACTAGGTTGAAGAGTATCTATAAAATCCAACCTGAGTCATTCTATTGTGGTTAAGTGAACGGACTAAAGAGTCACTAGCTAAAAAGAAAGCAACGGGCTTTAAGTTAAGTAGACCAGAAGTATAGCAACTCGCGAAACGGTACAACCGCATAAAACTCAGGGCTTAAGCCTAGATAAAGTCGTGAAAGCTACATGCTGATCTTTATCAAGTGTAAAACATCACTGGAAGTTATAGCGCTTATTGAATTGGCAAGCTTTAGTGATTCTCCTCACTATTTGTGAATAAGATTATTTCATTCAGAATATTATCTATATTCATAATTATCGATAAAACTTCTAAACTTTAGTGCAATGTTACTATGGATCAATATTTACTTTTTTCTATGAGTATAGTATTTCAAAGCTATCATAACTTCTTGGTGGAGAGAGCTTTTCTCTTAATAAATCAATTAGATAATTAAGATATTTTATCGAGTAAATGATAGGCTTTAGTTTATGTAAATAACTCGGCTGTTGGGTAAAATAAATGGAACGGTCAGAGGGAAATATTGGAGCAGTGAACCTTAAGGGTTTAAAAAACGATTATAGGAAGTGATGATTATGGAAGCATATCTTAAAAGGGCGGTTATTACAGGCTTATTCTCAGGGAGTAGGAGTTTAGATGTTTCATTTGAGCAAGGTGTTAACTGTATTCATGGCGTTAACGGTTCAGGAAAAACTGTCTTTATCAATCTCCTCATGGGAGCTCTAGGATGCCAAAAAGAATACCTAGGGAAAGTGAGATTTCAGTCTATTGATATTTATATACAAAAATCGGGAAACCAAAGGGCTTCGAAATTATTTTCAGTAATAGCTCATGGTGAAAAAGTGGTCAAGTATGTATTTCATCAGAAAATGACTCCTTCATTGATACATAGAGTTTCAGGGGGCCTTTCGGGCTATAGGTTCACTGGACATGAGCCTGTTAAAAAAGGCGACATAATAGCGATTGATTTGTCTGATGATGATATGTTTGATATAGATGTAGAAAGAATAAGGAGTTTAATAAACTCAACATTTGCTACAACCTATGTACCGTTATTAAGGGGAGTTAATTCTAGAGTTAACAGGTTCTATGAGGACAATGATGATAATGACCCATATGTTGCTATGCTTGACCACCTTCAGGAAACGTTTTCAAGGCGCTATGGTAGTGCCCTTTCAATAGTTAATAAGGGTCTGGAAAAGCTTAAGTCAAAGATTTTTGAAAAACTAATGTTTGATGATACAACTGATTCCTCCGTTTCTAGTGAGATAAATGCTGTATCTGAAATAATTCGTACTGGTAAAGTCATTGAAGTAAGTGCAATGGATGAGGCTCTTCTTCTAGAAGATATAAAAAATTCAGATTTGCCAATATCAACAGCACAATTAGAGAGGCATTTTGAAATATGGGCGGGAATACAGAATAGGGTAATAAAAGCAAACCATGAGTACCTGAGGTTAGAGGAAGAGTTTGGTGAGAAATCAGGAGAAGTAATAAAGTCTAGAAATGAGTATACAGAAGCATACTTTAAGTGTTTAAGCTCGGTTAAGTTTTATAAAAGGTTTTCAGAAGCGGTAGATGAGATAAGAAGTGTTCAAAAAGATAAAAATAAAGAGTTAGCTCCGTTTAGAAAGTTTGTCGAACAGATGAATGAATTTTTATCGTTGGGTAAAACATTCTCACTTACCGCTTCTGGAGCTTTTCAGGTGAGGTTTGATGGTGAATATTTAAGGTTTGAAGATTTATCCTCAGGTGAAAAACATATATTAGCCATATTGGCTAGAGTTTGCTTATCGGCATTTAGTAAAAGTACGCTGTTTGTTGCGGATGAACCAGAGCTGAGTCTGCATTTAGAGTGGCAACGAATGATTATCCCTTCAATCAAAACGGTATCACCAAACATGCAAGTGGTGGTCGCTACTCACTCGCCCTCAGTTATACCCGATGATGCGAATATGATTAATATCTTGGAGTGTTACGGATATGAGTAATACTCCATCTTATACTTCGAATGAAATATTTAGGGCCGCAGAAATGGACTCAGTGGGAAAATATATCATTGTGGAAGGAGAAACAGATAAACCAGTTTTTAGTGAGTTAATAAGAATGAAGCAAGCTTTCGATGGAATAAGTGAGCGAATAATCATAGGTGCAGGGGGCGGAAAACCGAACATACTATCTTGGTTAGAATCAAAGAGAGCGGTTAATATTAAAGTTGTTCTAGACAGAGACTTTGATGATTTACAAGTAGAGTTAACAGACCGCAGGATAATCTCATTAGATGTATATTCTATAGAGAATTATTATTTTTCAAGTGAAGTCATAGCACCATTATTCGCCCACTTAACTCAATCAACCATTGAAGAAGTAGAAAGGTGGATGAACTTAGAATCGATGACTATAAATTGGTCGGGTAATTTGGAGGAGTTGTTGGCTACTTTGTACTATTATCAAAAGCAATATGGCGGTGAGAAAAGTGGATGGGGGGATAGGGATATAATTAAAAACCGTGATAACTGGGAGGTTTGTCCTCGAAAAGTTCAAAAATTGACTAATGATTTACTTGAACAGATGGAGGGGGTTGAGTTGGTTACATGTGTAGACTTTTTTAATTTGCAATTTCCTTACATTGAATGCCTCTCAAAGTCTTTTCCCGGAAAATTACTTAAAAAGTCATTGTATAGGTATTTAAAGTTACATTGTGAACAGAGTGGTGGAGAATTTACGAGTATTACAAATACGGAGCAGTTAATGCAGTCTCTTACACCTAGGTTGATGTGTAGTAGCCAAGTGCAAGGTGTATTAAGAAGACTAGTTGCCTGACCTGTGAATACAAAAAGTTATGAAGGGACTAGTCATATTTATTGTCCCTGAATGCTCCCTCCTTTCTAGAAATTAGTATACCCCTTGTTCTGTATCATATTCTATAGGTCTTTGGATTGTTTACTATTAGGTTGAAAGTTATAAAACGCCATTTTAATTAAACGGCATTACTATAAAAAACTGCTCACAATTTTTTATACCATAAAGGGTGAACATCGTTAGGGATTATCCAAACATCTAATAACTAAGGCTTCTGATAATATCAGGAACGATAGGTTACATCCGCTTTGTTCGGCTAGGTGAATACCCTATCGGAAGTGAAATGATGTCCTTTTTAATATTAGCTTTATGAGCCAGTAGTAAGTTATATAGCTGCTATAGCAAAGAATTAATTGCCGTTTGATCGAATATGTAAAACCTTTAACTAATAACTCCTTTTTACAAAATGTCAGCTTATATAATATCGATAATTCATTAGTTCGCCTATTTTCTTTTCAAATTTAATGTCTCAAATGTCGTATTTCTCCATTTCTGTTGACAGACTACAGTTTATTATAATGAAATAAACTGCGGTATCGCTCAAAGCTCATATTTGTTTGATCGATCAAATCAGAGATGTAGAAAACATGGGGCATAATTTCAATTTCGAGGAATCCTGACTGATGTAGGGAAACTTTGATGATAATAAAATATATAACAGTTGTTAAACTTTCATTTTTGGCCGACAGCACATTACGCCTGAACGGGTTATCTAGAAATATAAAGTACTTGATCATATGGTGGAGAATACAACTATTGCTATCCTATAAATTAAAAAAGATAGTCTATAATCATTCCTAAGGATTTATTTATATTGCTCACGGAGGATCTTTATGAAATAAAAGGTGTGTGTAGTAATGAAAGAAAATGATCTCCTCTTAGAAAAGTCTATCTATCGTTTATTTGAAATAACCCCTGTTCCAATTGCCTTGTCTTTTCCTAGCGGCAAACTTGAATATGTTAATCCTGCACTTAAAAGAATGCTTGGTTATGAAGGTGACGAAATATATGCTAATAAAGTCACTATTACCCACCTTGATGATATTCATGTTAATGAAGCCATAAGAAAAGAATTAACTCTGCACCCATTTGTACCCATTCAAGTGGAAAAAAGATATAAACATAAACTAGGACATACTATTTCTGTTCAATTGAATATTGTTGCACAAGCAGATAATGACAACTTGATAAAAAGGTATATTGCACAGTTAATAGATTTAACAACGATCAAAAAATCAGATGCGGCAGAAATACTACTCAATCATTTAGTAAATAAATCCAATGATGCCATTTATGTTGTTGAACCTGAGTATGGCCAAATTTTAAATTGTAATCAGTTGGCGCATCAAAGATTAGGTTACTCCAAAGATGAATTACTCAAGCTATCAGTTTCAGACCTTAATTCGAAATTCGATATAGAAGGTAAGTGGAAAGAACATTGTAAACGGATAAAGCTTGCAGGAAACATTGTTATTGAATCCACACATACAAGAAAAGATGGCACTAAATTACCCATAGAAGCGAGCATTAGTTTCATTGAATATAATCTTAAATGTTATTTGCTGGCAATCGTAAGAGATATTTCAAGACGCAAAAAGAAAGAAATAGCAGCATTGGAATTAGCTAATTTAGACCCATTAACTAAACTTCCTAACAGAAGATCACTTGAAAATAAATTAGAAAAGCTGTTTAAAAAGTCAAAGTTAAAAAACACATTGATCGGATTTTTCTTTATTGACCTTGACCATTTTAAGCTTATTAATGATTTACATGGACATAGTGTTGGCGATGAAATTTTAGTCGGTACGGCGAATAGATTAAAACATTGTATTAGAGAATCAGATATTGTTACTCGCATGGGGGGAGATGAGTTTCTTGTAGTAATAAGTGGTGTTGAAGATCGTTCATCTATAAAAATAATGGCTGATAAATTACAAGAAGAATTCAATTCACCTTTTAAAGTACAAAAACATTTAATACCGGTAAAAGCTAGTATTGGGGTTTCTGTGTATTTAAATAACAATGGCGATGCCCACACCTTAATACAATTGGCAGATGAAGCAATGTATGAAGCTAAAAAAGAACTTGGAACGTCCATTTACTATATATAAAATTACTCAATACTGTCTGTAGCAGTCAAGTAAAACCAGTCATAAATTTATCATCAATGGGAACAGAGTACCCATTGTCTCCCAAGTGTTTATGCACGCTTACGTACCTATAGCGTCTCTAGTTTTGAATAATTTAATCTGCTTTATAAGCTGATTAAATTATGCATTAGCTCTATATCACTAGATATTGATTATCCCGCAGCGCTGCAATTGCCTGATTAATAAACTCTTCTTTAACCAGGATATAATCGGTATCGAAAGTAGATATGGCGAAAATACTAATTTTCTCATTAGCTAATACCGTAGAAATGTTTGATAAAATACCGGTCATGGTTAAAGCCAAAGGACCAACAACCTCTAAAGCTTGCCAATTTAACTCCACTTCATCGCTGGCGATAGTAATGCTTTGTGGCAAAACAATGGATATTTCATCGAAAGTCTTAGCGATAAAAAAATACTGGCGCTAAAGACCTCCCCTGGGATAGTTGCACTTTCGGATAAGCTATGAATGGCAAAGTGCTCGTTAATTAGTCTAAGTGTTAATTGTGACATCAATGTCCTTAAAGGTTGCTAAAGTCGTTTAACTATAGCACTTGTTATATACCGTCAGGCTTAAATGACCAAGATGACTATAGGTTTGATCGCTAGCTGTGTTTGAAAATGTAAAGCTTTAACTGAAATTTATATAAAACGGCTATTTACGAAAGTTTTACTAGGTTGTCTTAGGTGATTATTAATAGTTATCTTGAAATATTCTATCCACAAAACCTGTGGATAGAATTGTGAGTAATCTTGTAGTAACTACCTTTAGCATTGAAATATAAGGATAAAACGAGTAGCTCATTTTTTGACTAGTTAGGTGTTTAATACTAATAAATTGGATAAGTGATCAAAATAGCCTGTTGGATACTTTTATTGGTAAAGTTGACATTTTAATGCGGTTAAACTGGTTAAAAGCCACTTTAACCGCACCTTTAATCCTTAAATGATTATTTTTTAACAGGTTCTAAAAGGTGACTAATACCAATCGGACTAATTTATTGATCACTTAGCGAGAATTAAAAGGCTTAGAGGCAAGGCATTGATTGAAGAGAATGGTTATTCCCTTGTCAAAATCAATAACGCCGCATATAAGCCTTTTAAACTCGCCCTTTGGGAACTCGTTAGTAAACTGATAACATCACAAAATTAATGAAATATAGAATAACTATGTTTAACTCATTTTGTTTGTTCTAAGCTCACTAACGTAGTTCTAAGTTGGTCAGTT
>JALJPA010000200.1:0-5282 GCA_022969215.1 Colwellia sp.
AACCTCTGTTAATATTTCAATACTTTGCGGTTTAACCGCTAGCTGATGTTGATGCATTCGTTGTAAAAATTGTACTTGCTCAATAGCAGATATTTTCATGCTGCCACCTAGCCAAAAATTGTCTATGCCTGAAGAGATATCTTGATTTCCATAAGAAAAGTTATCGACATAAGACTGCATTTTCTGCTGACCAATATCCGTAGCAAGCTGCCGATATATTGCCACCATAGAGAATTTAAAGGCTGAGTTCAGGTTATATTCAGCTAACTTCCATACCGATGGCCACCACTTTTGCACTGGGTATTTTTCTTTATCAAAAGTTAACGCCTGCTTGGCATCTGCTATTATTTGAGTGTCGAGCCCTATTAAACTGTTTGCCACTTTAAAGGTAGAAAAAGGAGAGAAACGTTGCTTTGCTCTTGCTTTATTCACTAATAATAATGTTTCACTTTCTTCGATGATCGATGTACTTTGAGTCGCTTTGTCACTCTCTTGTTCACTTACTATTTGACTAACCTTGACGCTGACTTTTGTACTTAACAAGACAAAGGTACAGTCATTATTACTGACTAGGCAAAGTTCATTGCTAGCACTGACTTGGTAAGTAAAGCTGCTCAGTGCCAAGGCACTAACAATACTGATAACTTTTTTCACAAAAACTTCCTTATTGGCGATTGATTTGGCGCGATTAAGAACAAAAATAATACGCTGCTTCAACGGGGGAAACAATGTCATACATCAAGCAAGATGATTTATGTCATTGAGGTGGTGACAAACGCTAATTTAATGTCACAATGGATGCATAGGTTATCAACAGGAAGATGAATGAAAGCTTTTTTTACCTTAGTTTTTATACTATTAAGTGCTACTACTTTTGCTACAGAGCAAGCCGAAGAAATTTTCGCTCAGCTGACGCCGTCACTTTATCAAATTAAATTGATTGATAAAGCCAGTGGCGAGAAGTCTTCTATCGGCTCAGGCTTTCAGATCAGTGCAGATGGCATTATTGCCACTAACTACCATGTGATCTCTAGTTATGCCCGTCACCCGGAAAAATATCGTATTGAATATTTAGACCACCAAGGCAAAGCGGCGCAAGTTGACTTAGTCAGTGTCGATGTTATTAATGATCTGGCGCTAGTCAAACGTGAAGTTGACCATGATATGCCCTACTTCATGCTTGCTGATAAAAAGCCCATTAAAGGTGAAAAGCTATTTGCTTTAGGCAACCCTCATGATTTAGGCATGATTGTGGTGCCAGGTACTTATAATGGCTTAAAAAAAGAATCCTTTAATGAGCGCATCCATTTTACCGGCTCAATTAACTCAGGCATGAGCGGTGGACCCGTGGTTAATAAAAATGAGCAGGTTGTTGGTATTAACGTCGCGACTTCAGGTAACCAAATTGGCTTCTTAGTGCCCCATGATAAATTGGTAATGCTTTTTAGCGACTACAACAAGCACCCGCCTAGCGATATTAAACAGCAAATCTCTGCGCAATTAATGGCAAGCCAAAACAAGCTAATGTCGGCACTTATTAATAGCCCTTGGCAAAGTAAAGAACTTGCCGGTAAAGCAATCATTCCAATTATTGAAGTACCTTTTATTCGTTGTTGGGGTGACTCTAATGCCGATAAAAAAGATGCCCTTATTTTGCGCGCCATTGCCAATTGTTCATTAAATGAGAGCACTTATCTCTCTTCACACTTTTTTACCGGTACTGTTGAGCTAGATTTTAGTTATATGGAGGCCAAAGATCTCAGCGATAATAAGTTTTATCACTTATATCAACAGCAATTTTCCCGTGCCAGCGCAGGTAATAGAGCAGGAAAGGATGATGTCAGTGAGTATCAATGTCATCATGACTTAGTCAGTCCGAGCAGCACCGCCAATACCAGCCAAGCCATAAATCATAAAAGTATTTTTTGCACTCGTGCTTACAAGGACTTCCCCGGCTTATTTGATGTTTTATATTTAGGCGCCAGCATAGATAAAAATCAACAAGCTTTGCTTAGCCACTTTACCTTAGCAGGAGTAAGCCAAGAAAATGCGATGACTTTTGCGGGTAAATTTATGGAGGCTGTGTCATGGAAGTAACTAATAGTAAGCTAAGTGATTTTAATGAAGTTACACAAGTAACACCTAACAAAAATGTTGATTTGTCCCTAGAGCCAGGTGAAATCATTATTGAAGAAATCACCCGTAACCATAAGTTACTACATAGGCACCGCTTAAATAAAAATGAGGTATCTATTGGCCGAGGCTATCAAAATGATATTATTTTAGCCGACCCACATATTTGTGCACAGCACTTAACAATAAAGTTTGCTCAAGGCGTATGGCAGCTTAATGACAACAATTCAATTAATGGCACTGTATTAGAAAAGCACAACAAAAATTTAGAAGATAAAACTCAACAAATTATTAACGATGGCGATGTCATTATTGTCGGAAAAAGCCAGTTAAGAGTGATGTTTAGTGACCATAAAGTAGCAGAGACTATTGCTTTTAGTCCCTTTGAATCCCTTATCGATATCATCAGAAATCCAAT
This sequence comes from Colwellia sp., assembly GCA_022969215.1. Lineage (GTDB taxonomy): Bacteria > Pseudomonadota > Gammaproteobacteria > Enterobacterales > Alteromonadaceae > Colwellia. The sequence continues at coordinate 2,552 of JALJPA010000200.1, forward strand.
TGCCGTGTTTATCAGTATTGCTTTATTTATGCTGATTTCTGCCAATATCTCCTACTTAAGCCAGCCGACAGAAATCAATATCAGCCAGTTATTCGTTAGCGCACTGAAAATGACCTTAATCTTTGCAGTATGGCCTGTCGGAGTGGCATTAGTGTCTCACCTGACCAAGCATGATCCCCGTATATTAGCGCAACTGGGTATTAGCTTTACTTTTTTCATTCTGTTGTGGCTTAGCGATTTATTTGAAGAAATTATTGCCTTTAACTCCGCTAGCAGTTCAATGCTTGGCTTAATTATTAGCTTACTGCCAATAGGAATAGCTTTTAGTCTATTTTGGTTAAACAGTTATATTGGGTTTCATGTCAGCGCTAAGCGTCGAATGATTGTCGCCATCAGCATTACTACCCTATTATTCGCTGGTAGCTACTTAATACAATACAGTAAAAAGCCTGAGTTTAACCCTCGACCGCAATACAATGCCACCATAATGGCACCCAAGTTTTTAATTGCTCCCAGCAGTGACGTTAATACTTTTTTAGAGCGCAGTAATGCTTTGTTTGAACAAGCCAGTAAGGCAGCTCAACAAGACTAAACAATAGCTATTGAAAGCAACGATAAAAAATCACCTATAAAAAAGGCTTATTTCCTCGGGAAATAAGCCTTTTTTGCTATATCGATAAGCTAGGTTGACCCAAGGTTCAACCGCTGGTGAGAGTGAATTATGGGCGAGGAATAAAACCTACCGCATCATATACCGAGCTAAGCACCTTACTTGCGCGAGCTGATGCTTTTTCAGCACCATTACGCATAACTTGCTCTAAGTATGCTTGGTCTTGTCTATATTCATGGTATTTGCTTTGAATGGGCTCTAACAACGCAACTACCGCATTGGCGACATCACCTTTTAAATGTCCATACATTTTATCTTCGTAAGCTGGTACTAAATCGGCAATGCTTTGTCCGGTAGCACAAGATAATAACGACAATAAATTCGATACTCCTGGCTTTTCTTCCGTATTAAAATAGATACGCGCTTGCTCGTCCGAATCTGTAACGGCACGTTTGATTTTCTTAGCAATCTTTTTAGGATCTTCTAATAAACCAATGAAGTTGCCTGGGTTAGTATCTGACTTAGACATTTTCTTCGTTGGCTCAAGCAAACTCATTACACGTGCGCCTTGCTCAGGAATAAAAGGCTCTGGCACAGTAAAAATATTGCCATAAAGATTATTAAAACGTGTGGCTATATCTCTTGCTAATTCTAAATGTTGTTTCTGATCATCGCCTACTGGCACGCGGTTAGCACCGTAAAGTAAAATATCCGCAGCCATCAATACTGGGTATGTGAATAAACCTGAGTTCATATTGGCTTCAGATTTTTGTGACTTATCTTTATATTGAGTCATGCGATTTAATTCGCCCATTTGCGTATAGCAATTAAGCACCCAACTCAATTGCGCATGCTCGGGTACATGAGACTGTATAAAGATAGTACTTTGCTCTGGGTCAACACCACAAGCTAGGTACAAGGCTAAGCCATCTAAGGTTGCTTTGCGTAAGTCCTCAGCTTTAGGACGAACGGTAATGGCGTGTTGATCAACAAGCATGTAATAACATTCATGGGTCGATTGCATATTCACCCATTGCTTTAATGCGCCTAAATAATTACCGATAGTTAATTCGCCTGATGGCTGACAGCCACTTAAAACAATAGGTTTACTTGTCATTTCTTATACCCTTAAAATACTAATTTTTTAACTTATGTATATTTCTATGTTAACTACGATACTTTGGCTAACTCAGCACGCATTTCATCAATGGCTACTTTATAGTCATCTTGAGAAAATATTGCCGAGCCAGCAACAAACATATCTGCACCTGCTTCGGCAATTTCTGCAATATTGTTAGCTTTAACGCCACCATCAACTTGTAAGCGTATGTCATAACCGCTTTGTTTAATCTTTTCTTTTACCAAACGTAACTTATCTAATGTTGTTGGAATAAAAGATTGGCCACCAAAACCTGGGTTAACTGACATTAATAATATAACGTCAAGCTTGTCCATAACAAAGTCTAAACAATGCAAAGGTGTTGCCGGGTTCAGTACTAATCCCGCTTTACAGCCATTGTCTTTAATTAGCTGTAAGCTTCTATCAATGTGATCACTGGCCTCAGGGTGAAAAGTAATGATATCAGCCCCTGCTTTAGCGAATCCTGGGATAAGCGTATCAACATTTTTAACCATTAAATGCACATCAATTGGCGCGGTAATACCGTAATCACGTAACGATTTACAGATCATTGGCCCGAAAGTTAAGTTCGGCACAAAGTGATTATCCATCACATCGAAGTGAACAACGTCGGCACCGGCTGCTAAAACCTTAGCAACATCATCACCTAAACGAGCAAAGTCGGCTGATAAAATAGAGGGGGCAATTAAAAATGGTGACATGAGTGTGAATCCTAAAAAAATATGCCGCTATTATACCCATGCTAGGTGAAAATGCGAGTGTCGAGCCCAAGCGACCACCTAGGCTGCTGCACTTTTAGTGAACATTTACCAAATAAGCGCACCAACATTGCTCATCTTAGAGGTTAAACAAGCAGCTAGTGAACATTTCATTAAAAAACAACAATACTAAACATCTGATTTTAAATAATAAAAAGATCAATAGATATTAAAGTCCATATTTTTTGATCTAGGCATCATGCTTGCTAATTAACCAGTAGA
>JALJPA010000200.1:5292-8290 GCA_022969215.1 Colwellia sp.
TCTAAAACGACGCAACAAATATGATCACCCTATGGGTTAAATAAACCGTCATTTAAAATTGGTAAATAAAAAAAAAAAGTAACATACTGTTTTTAATGTTAAAAAATTAAATTTATGATTCTAATTAATTATTTTAGATCTAGGCATCATGCTTGCAAATAAATTATTAGATCAATATTATCAAAAACTATAACGAGACCTAATTATGAAAAAAACAATAACAACTATCGCTATGACATCACTATTAGCAGCTTCTGCTTTTTCATTCCAAGCATCAGCAACTGAAGGTTTATCAGCAAATGTTGCTATGACTTCTAACTACTTATGGCGTGGCGTTTCTCAAACTGGTGATGAAGCTGCTGTATCAGGTGGGATTGATTACGAAATGAATAGTGGCTTTTACGCTGGTACATGGGTATCTAACGTATCTGGTGGTACTGAATTAGATTTGTACGCTGGTTTTGGTGCAGATATCAATGACAGTATGTCATATGATGTTGGTTTTATTTATTATGCATATCCTGATATCGATGGTGATACTGATTTTTCAGAAATATACGCTAGTTTTACTTTTACCGGCTTAACCGTAGGTGTTGCTGTATTAACATCAGCCGCTCTTGATGACATTGATGCTGGTGATTCTGTCTACGTTAATGCTGATTATACTGTAACTCTTGGTAATGATGCTGAAGTTAATTTTCACCTAGGATCAGGAAGTGGTGATGCATCTTACGATGCAATCGATTTCGGCGTTAGCTTAAGTAAAGACAATTTCACTTTTGGTGTTTCAAAATCTGACATTGACGGTACAACAAATGGCGATGACGTTAAATTCTACGTTTCATACTCTGTAGATATTGCTTTATAATTTATATTTTTCAATAAACTGTCGAAAAAACAGTCAAAGACATTAAGGTGAACCTAGGTTATACTGGTTCACCTCTTTTAGAATATAGTATGAAAAAATGTCAAAACGGACGATGACAAACACACCTTTATCAAAATTTATGCAGCTTAGTTTTGCATTCACCCTAACTTTGATTATTCTATTTAGTTTCAATCAATATAACGACAAAAAAATCACACAAATCAAAGTACTTAGCTCCTGTATCTCTGTTGCATCAAACCTTCCAATGAACCATGTAAACCATCCCTGCCAAGCTAGTGGCATGTCAAATAAAAGCTGGTTATCTTGGCTATCTGGTGACAGTAAATCTACACATTTACACTTCTTAGATTTAGCCGAGTTGCTCCATTATAGCTTCCATTAATATGCTCTGTGTCATACTAAGTAGCCTCTTGGATACTTTTAAAAGTGTTGCTGCGGCATTTTTTGGTGTGCAAAGTGAAAGTGCTCGAAAACGTGATTTCTCACAAGGTAAACTCAGTCACTTTATTGTGGTAGGTATTATTGCGGTATTGATTTTTATCGTCTGCTTAATCGCTATTGTCAGCTTAGTAATACCAAGCTAATTCGCTCGACCTTTATTTGTATAATGCCAGTAACTCTGCGACTTTCTTCCGCTTAGTCGCATTTTGACTAATGGTTCGAGCAACCTTGAGTGATTTGATTTTTACCGCATGCTCGTAAATCTTTCGTGTCCAAATGGTATCATGATTAGAAATCACCACAGAAATAGTACCATTCTCGCTAACTTCTTCAGCCGCATTGGCAAGATCTGCTTGTTCATCTAAGCCAAAGCCATTTCCTGCATAACTGGTAAAACTTGCTGTTTTACTCAATGGCACATACGGTGGATCACAATAAATCACATCGCCATTTTCTGCTCGTGCAAATGTTTGACGATAGCCTTCACAGACAAAGGTCGCTTTGTGAGATTTTTCAGCAAAATAGTTTAATTCAGCCTCGGGGAAATAAGGACGCTTATATTTACCAAATGGAACATTGTAGCCGCCTTTCTTGTTATAACGACATAAGCCGTTATAACCATGACGATTCATATATAAAAAGACTAAGGAGCGAAAGTAGCTATCTTTACTGGCGTTGAAATCAGCACGCAATTGGTAATATGTTTCAGCTTGATTATGCTCGGGATTAAAAAATTTGCGAGCATCTTCAATGAAACTGTCAGGCTTTACTTGGATAATTTTATAAAGGTTTATTAAATCTTGATTAATATCATTCAGAATATACTCATCGAAATCAGTATTTAGAAAAACTGACCCCGCACCAACAAAAGGCTCGATAAGACGACGTTCATTTGGTAGCATTTTTGAAATAACATCACACAGCCTATATTTACCGCCAGCCCACTTCAAAAATGCTCGATGTTTATTATTCATGCTACCGACTAAACCCGCAACTTCACTTAATCAAATTAAAGGCGGATTGTAGCTTGTATTAACCCTTAAAGGTATTTATTTCACTTATTACCAATGAAATACCCTTAAGCCAAGGTTCACGTATTCTAAGACTTACTGGTAATAACTTTAACGCTGCTTTGGCCATAGATTTATTCGGATAAACTTTTGAAGTAACCACAATAAAACGTTGCTGCGCTAATAATCTTTGATAGCTAAATAAATTCTCTGTCGGGTATTTGTCAATAAAACCCTGCCAAAGCTTTTGATCAGAAAAACCCGTCAGCTGAATAACATAACCATGTTCGTAGACCACAGCTTGGTTTTGATAATAATTACTATCAATTTTTGCAATTTTTATAATTTCGGCGATTTCAATTGGTTTTTTATCGCTTTGCTCATTAATAGCTTTATTTTCGGTAATTGAATTTGCCTTTTTATTGGCAATATCTTTAGGGCGGATGACTGCTGTTATTAAATTATTAGACGGCTGAGCTAAAGCATTTATCACATCAACGGCATTAGCAGACATTTGCTTAGTTTGACTTAAAACAGGTAAAGCCAATATGGCTTTATTAATTTCTTCACTTGAAGCTACTAACCCACCTTTAACTATATTAACAGCAGTAACTAGTTTTTGTTTCTTTTCCATCGGCCTAACAACTTGCTCAGTTGA
>JALJPA010000201.1 GCA_022969215.1 Colwellia sp.
CTACATAGCACGATACCGGTAATGGTTTTATCGTCTTTAATTTCAGCTAATACCGCATCAAATTGCTCTGCAAATTCTGTTTTCATGGTATTTACACTTTCACCGATAACATCAATCACCAAATGGGCGATACCATTATCGTGACGTACTAAAGTAAAGGCACTTACCGTTGATTCTGCATCAGCAGCATTACTAGTCGCTTCAGTGACTGCACTACTGTCAACATGATCTGCGATAATCACGGCTTCTTTATTTACTTCAGTATTTACTTCGGTAATTTGTTCACTATTCTTTGCATCTGAACTTGAATCAGAGCTTGAATCTGAGTTTAAATTTGTCTTTTCAGTCATTAATCTGTCTCCACAATCATTGCTGCGCCTAAACCACCTGCAGCACAAGCTGTTGTCAAACCAACTCCACCACCACGGCGATTTAATTCATTAAGTGTTTGGGTAATAAGTCTAGCGCCTGTTGCTGCAAATGGATGACCATAAGCAAGCGAGCCGCCCATAACATTAAACTTATCCATATCAATATCACCAATGGCTTTATCACGGCCAAGGTGTTCTTTAGCAAATTTAGTACTGCCAAACATTTTCATATTAGCTAACGCTTGAGCGGCAAATGCTTCATGCATCTCAATTAAATCTAAGTCTGCTAAGTTCATACCTGCACGCGCCAAGGCGATTGGTGTAGCATAACTTGGTCCCATCAACATGTCTTGCCATACATCGATAGCTGAAAAACCAAAACTACGAATATAACCTAATGGTTTATAACCTAGTTCTTTAGCTCTTCCTTCACGCATTAATAAAATAGCGGCACCACCATCGGTTAACGGCGTACTTGTTGCTGCCGTCACTGTGCCATGTTTACGATCAAATACTGGCTTTAATTTAGCATAACTTTCTAGAACAGAGTTTTCTCGAATACAGTTATCTTTATCAATAAATTTTTTATAAGGCTCCACATGGGTAGCCATTACTTCACCGGCTAACTTACCTTCTTGCCAGCTTTTTGTCGCTAAGGTATGTGATCTATGTGCTAAAGCATCTTGATCTGCACGTGATATATTATAGGTTTTCGCCATTTGTTCAGCGGTTTGTCCCATTGAGATACCAGTAGAGTATTCTGCTACTGCAGGAGATACCGGTAACAAATCTTTCAAGCCAAGACGGCTAAGCAATGAAAGTTTTTGTCCAAAACTTCTGGCTTTGGTCAAGTCAACTAATGTGCGGGCAAGTCTTTTAGAAACACCTATTGGCGCTACTGAAGAAGAATCGGCGCCGCCAGCAATACCCACATCTACGTGGCCAGCCATAATAGACTCAGCAACATTAACCGTTGATTGAAAACTAGTCGCACAGGCGCGAGATACACTATAAGCATCGGTTCTTACGTTCATACCGGTACCCAAAACAATTTCGCGGGCAATGTTTGGCGCTTCCGGCATTTGTACTACTTGACCAAATACCAGTTGGTCAATGATGCCTGGGTCAATGTCGTGTTTTTGCAATAATTCGTTAACAACGATTTTCCCCAAGTCAACTGCTGGTACACCATGAAAAGCCGTTGCCTGTTTAGCAAACGGAGTACGCAAGCCAGCAACAATTGCTATGCGCTCACCGGTCGAGGTTGTTAGTTTTCTTATTGTCATTTATTACTCCACATACACTCTGTTGTAATGTTATTTTTAAATAAAACCCAAGAGGTCTGACCTCCTGAAACTCCCTTGATTTTAACTAACTAGCGAAAAAATTCAATCATTACCTGAAATCAACTAAGACAAATAAGCCTTTTTACACTTGGCTGATATTTATAGCCATTAAAATTTTGTTACTTATTACTTGTTTTCTTTCATAAAAACCTTATATAAAATACAAGCTTAATATATATTAATTTTTCCCTTAGTATAACGGCCAGCTAAAAATGTACTCTTAATGAGTATAAAGCCAAGTTATTACTAAGTTTCTCTTTACCACAGCATATTAAAAGAATTTATCCGTATGGCAATTGAACATTTTTCTACGTTAAAACAACATTTATCTTCACAAATCATTGGTCAAGAAGCGTTAGTTGAAAATTTACTAATTGCCCTTCTGGCTAATGGCCACTTAATTGTTGAAGGTCCGCCAGGTTTGGCAAAAACTCGCGCAGTAAATGCCTTAGCGCAAGGTTTAGAAGCTGACTTTCATCGTATTCAGTTTACGCCTGATTTATTACCCGCAGATTTAACTGGTACTGATATTTATCGACCAGAAGATGGTACTTTTGTCTTTCAGCCCGGTCCTTTGTTTCAAAACTTAGTACTTGCCGATGAAATTAACCGTGCGCCAGCCAAAGTACAATCGGCTTTATTAGAAGCAATGGCAGAAGGTCAAATCACCGTTGGTCGTAAAACCTATGACTTACCTGATTTATTTTTAGTGATGGCAACACAAAACCCCATTGAGCAAGAAGGTACTTACCCGTTACCGGAAGCGCAATTAGATCGTTTCTTGATGCACATTGAAATTGGTTACCCTGACGCACAAGCCGAACTAGAAATTCTTAAACTCAATCGTGGTGAAGCGTTAAAATCAAATGCTAATCACGGTAATGATTCATCAAACGTTGAAGATACAGCAGAAAAAGGAAAGAGCTTACGAGTATTAAGTCAAAGCGAAATATTTTCAGCGCGTGAACAAGTGCTAAATATACATATGGCGCCTGCTCTAGAGAACTATATAGTTGATTTAATTATCGCCACCCGCCAGCCTAAAAAATATGATGATAAGTTAAGTACTTGGTTAGCATACGGCGCTAGCCCGCGTGCCACTATTGCCCTTGATCGTTGTTCACGAGCTCGTGCTTGGTTACATAATCGAGATTTTGTTAGCCCTGAAGATATTCAGGCGGTGCTGCACAATGTCCTCCGACATAGAATTATACTTAGCTATCAAGCGGAAGCTGAGGGAATTACCACCAATCAAGTACTTGACCATATTTTAACTTTAGTTGCAGTTGCTTAAGGCCACTTTAAACTTGGGTTGCTGTTGCTTCGCAACCCAAATAATCGCAGTTAATGTTAATTGTTAAACTTTAGCTGTTAAACCTTAACGCTTAATCCTAAAAGTTAAATATTAACTGTTAAGTCTTAACTTTTAAAAAATAGTATTAAATAGAGTTACCTTATGTGGTTCAATCGGCAAAAAAAATCTTCTGAAAATAACCTCAGTCAGGATTCTGAGCAATCTTTACTGACGAGTTTGTTTACTAACGGTATAGATTTATCTATGCAGGAGCTATTACAGTATCAAAGTAAAAGTCGCTTGATTGACTTGGTGGGTAAAAAGAATATTCACGGCAAACAAGCGGGTAATTACTTGTCGCGCAGTAAAGGCCGCGGCATGGAGTTTGACGAAGTACGTCATTACCAAATCGGTGATGACGTTCGTGCCATTGACTGGCGCGTGACGGCACGAACAGGCAAAACCCACACTAAACTTTTTCGTGAAGAAATTGAAAGACCAGTACTGGTGGCCACAGACTTAAGCCAAAAAATGCATTTTGGTAGCAAACTGTTGTTTAAATCGGTACAAGCTGGCCATTTAGCGGCACTCGTTGCTTGGCATGCAAAAAGTCGTGGTGATCGTATAGGTGGCTTAGTGTTTCGTGATGAACAGCATATTGAATTAAAGCCCCGTAGTCGTAAAGCCGGTGTGCTGCATTATTTACATGCTTTAACCACGTTAAATAATCAAAAAAAAGCAACGGCTGATGAAACTACGGCGAGTAAAGTAAGCGCTGCACAAGATCTGAGCCAAGGCAAAAGTGAAGTCCAGAGTGAAGTCCATAGTCAAGCCGAAAATAAAGTAGAAGATAAAGCCGTTAATGACAACCAGAAAAATCATAACTTTGATCAACACTGTGCTCGATTACGCCACCTTGCTAAACCCGGCTCACTGGTTTATTTGATCACCGATGGTTATGCGCTTCGAGATAAAAAAAATTGCCAACATGCTTTACGACACCTGAGTCAAATTAGTCAACATTGTGAATTAGTGGTGTGTTTAATTAGTGATCCCCTAGAGCAAGCGCTACCAGAGAGTACTATGAAACTAGCGGTAACGCTGACCGATGGCATTAATCGCCAACAATTAACCTTAGGTGATAGCAACACAGCAGAGCAATACCAGCAGCAGGCCCTTAAACAGGTTGAAGAAATGCAGTTGCTATTACAATCAACAGGAGCCCGGGTAGTTCACTTCAGCGCTGGCTCCTCCCTTGAGCAGCAATTAAAACACAGTGGGGTTGCTTTATAATGGCTATTGCCAACAATTCGACGCCAATAGGTCAATCTTCACTGGGTCAGGCTTTACCGGCTCAATCTTCACCTGATCAAGCAGTACAATTACAGTTGCACGATATTCATGTGCCAGAGCAAGTCACTAATTTTCCAATCGCACCGGGTTGGTGGTTATTGCTCGCGCTTATCCTGATCGCGGCCTTTTGGTCTTTTAAAAAATTTAAACAAAAGAAACGTTTAAATGCCAATAAAAATCAAGCACTCGCCGTTCTTGCCAGCAATCAAACACTGAGCGCAAAAGAATGTATTAGCTTATTAAAATGCACAGCTATGCAGTATTTCAGTCGCCAACAATTAGCTAAATTGTATGGTGATAATTTTCAAGGTTTTTTAATGCAGCAATTACCGCAAAAATACCAAGTAAACTTTATCGAGCTAAGCACGCCAGCTTTTCAAGGACAATATCAAGCGCAGCAAGAACCCAACGCAGATATTGACCTAGCTTGTCGACAAGCCGCTAAATTATGGCTCACTTATGCACTGCCTATTGATAAAAATCAAGCGGCTAATAAAACTGAGCTGGTAAATAAAACAAAGGAATTAAGCGCATGATAAGTTTTGCTTGGCCCTGGTTATTTGCCCTACTGCCTCTGCCACTCGTTATCTATTTTTTACCCGCTAAAAAAAGTGCTAATCAACAAAGCGCACTGATCATGCCGACGCTCATTAATGTCTCAAGCAAAGCGGTGAGCGATCAGCAAAAAGGTAAAGCGCCATTAATCGTTTTATCAATCTGCTGGATATTACTGATTATGGCGATTAGTCGCCCACAATGGCTTGGTGAAGCAATTGATATACCGAGCGAAGGCCGTGAAATGATGATTGCCGTTGATCTTTCCGGCAGTATGGAAATAGAGGACATGAGTCTTAATGGCCGTAATGTCAATCGTTTACAAATGCTTAAAGTTGTTCTGGGCGATTTTATTGAGCGCCGCGTTAGTGATCGTCTTGGTTTGATCTTATTTGCCGATGATGCCTATATGCAGACGCCGATGACTTTTGATAGAAAAACTGTCAAGCAAATGCTCGATGAAAGTGAACTTAACCTCGTTGGCAGAAAAACAGCCATTGGTGATGCCATCGCGCTTGCCGTTAAACGTTTTGACACCAAACAAGAGTCTAACAAAGTTTTATTATTGTTAACTGATGGTCAAAATACCGCAGGAAAAATCACCCCAGAGCAAGCATTAGAATTAGCCATTGCTAAAGGAATCACTATTTACACTGTCGGTATTGGCGCCGATAGCATGTTGCAGCAATCACTTTGGGGCACACAACGTATTAATCCTTCAAGTGATTTAGACGAGCAAAGCTTAGCCAATATAGCTAAAGAAACCGGCGGGCAATATTTTCGTGCCCGTGATAGTCAAGGCATGAGTGAAATATATAGTTTGTTAGATAAGCTAGAGCCTGTTGAACAAGATCAACAACAAATGCGGCCCTTAAGCGCTTTATACTATTGGCCGCTCGCCTTAGCTGCCCTCGTGTGTTTTGTTTATTTACTCAGCTTACACTTTAGTTTTTTAATACCCCATTCTTTATTTTCTAGCTTTTTATTTACAGGTAAGCGCGCAAGTAAAAGCACAGGTGAAAATGATACTAAAGCAAAGTCCTACGCTGGGGGCGGTAAATAATATGTCTGCACAAGCAACTAACTTATTAACAGATGTAAGCCAATTAACTAGCGACTTTACGTTAAATAGCCTTAACTTCGAAGCGATGTTCAATAACTTTCACTTTATTCGACCTTGGTGGTTATTAGCTTTTTTTGCGTTATTTTTAGTGTTATTTCTGCTGAAAAAAATTCGTTATTACCAATCCCCTTGGCAACACTTTTTACCTGCACATTTAGCTAATGCTTTATTGGAAAATTCACACAGCCAAGCAACTGCCGTGACCCCATCACAAAAACGTTATTGGTTAAAACCGGTAATTATCGGCAGCTGTATTATTTTCGCTTTAGCTGGCCCTGCATGGCAAAAATTGCCGCAGCCGGTTTATCAACTAGAGCGTGGGGCTGTGCTTATCATGGATATGTCTTACTCCATGTACGCCACAGATGTGAAACCCAATAGACTAACCCGTGCTCGCTATAAAGCTTTCGATTTACTAAAAGAAATCAACGAAGGGGATATTGGTTTAATCGCCTATGCCGGTGATGCCTTTATTATCAGTCCATTAACCCAAGATATTAAAAACATCGAGTTATTGTTGCCGTCACTGTCACCTGACATTATGCCAGTATATGGCGCCAATGCTTTAGCAGCATTAATCTTAGCCGACCAAACCCTGAAAAATGCTGGTCATATTAGTGGTGATATTTATTGGCTAACCGATGATATTGATAATGAAGAAATGTCAGATGTTTATGATTGGGCCAATGACAACAACCATAAAGTGAATATTTTAGGTGTTGGTAGTAAAAATGGCGCACCAATAAAACTGAGCAGTGGTAAGTTACTCAAAGATCATAAAGGCGCTATCGTAATTCCAAAATTGCCCGAAGGCAGATTGGCGGCGATTTCTCAGCGTAGCCGAGGGGTATATCATACGATGACCAATGATGACACGGATATTAAAGCACTGACGGCTCATTTAAGTACTAGTCTAGAAGATAACATTGACTCACAAAATTCAAACAAAAACCAAAGTAAACAAGCAATGTTAGGTGACCAATACCAAGAGCAAGGCCCTTGGTTACTTATCATTATACTGCCACTGCTATTAAGCTACTTTCGCCGCGGCAGCAGTATTCTAGCTATTACTTGGCTTATGCCACTGACCTTAGTGTTTAGCTTAACAAGCTTCAGCCCAGCCAGTTATGCTGCTGAGAGCAAATTAAACCAAGACCCTACAAGTTCAAGCTCTGAGACATCGACTAACGCCAAAGCAGATACTATCAGCAGTGGCGCGGGTCAATTTTGGCGAGACTTATGGCAAACCTCAGACCAACAAGGTCAACAACATTACCAACAAAAAGACTATCAACAAGCCGCTGGACAATTTGAAGATAGTCAATGGCAAGGCAGTGCGCATTATAAAGCCGGTGACTATGAACAAGCACTGCAAGCCTTTAAACAAAGTGATAACGCGCAAGCCTTTTATAACCAGGGGAATTCACTAGCACAGTTGCAAAAAATTGATGAGGCCATTGACGCTTATAAAAAGGCGTTGGCAAAAGATCCTAACTTAACTGATGCCAAAGATAACTTAGCAAAACTTGAAGCGCTGAAAAAGCAGCAAGAACAGCAGTCTCAAGATGGTCAGGACTCTGAACAGCAATCTGAGAGTGATCAGCAGGAGCAGAAAGATAATCAAGAAAACCAGCAAAGTCAGGATGGTCAAAAACAATCTCAAGATCAGTCCCAAAGTGATCCACAACCAGATGACCAACAACAAAACAATCAACAGGACAAAGAAGGCGAACAGCAAGATAAGCAATCTCAAGATGCCAAGCAGCAAGAGAAAAAAGAACAAGAAGCCCGAGAAGAGCAGGCTAAACAAGCTAAAGCCGATGAGAAAAACAAATCCGGCGATGAAAAATCACTAGCGCAGCAAGCCAGCGATAACAAAGCACAAGAAACTGAACAAAAACATCAACAATTATTAAATAAGGTCACTGACGACCCTTATTTATTATTACGAAATAAAATGCGCCTAGAATATCAAAAGCGCCGACATGAGGGTTCGCCTCAAGGAGTAACTAAAAAGTGGTAAAAAATTATTCAAGGCATTTAACAGTTAAGCAGCCCTCTGCTATTTTACCGAGCCTACTGCTCGCGCTATTGCTTATGGCGACATTTTTATTAAGCAATAATGCCTACGCATTATCAAAAGTTACCGCCACCATTGATAAAAATCCCGCGATGATCAATGAATCAATATTATTAACGGTTATTGCTGATGACGATGTCGGTCGTAATGCTTTAGATACCAGTCCCTTGCTTAACGACTTTATTGTCGGTCAAACATCGGTTAGCTCACAAACCAGTATGATAAATTTTAAAACCAGCCGTATCACTAAGTGGCAAATCATTTTAATTGCTCGTCGTGCTGGTCAATTTATTATCCCTGCCCTTAGTATTGAAAATCGACAAAGTGAGCCCGTTGAGTTGACAGTTATCGCCGCTAATGATGCCCATAACGACAAA
>JALJPA010000202.1 GCA_022969215.1 Colwellia sp.
ATATCATCAAATTGCCGCTATTATGAAGCCACACGAACTCGAAAGATTCTTAAGCGATATAAGACAAACAATTGATAAGGCAGTCGCAAACCTACCTTCACATCAAACTTTCTTAGATCAATATTGTCGATCAAGCCAGTAAGGTGTGAATAAAGAAGAATTGATAGCGTATAAGTTTTACTCCCCGTGATCTTGGTGGTGCTTACTTAAGTATTACCAAGACTATGGGAATAACTCTATTTATCTGTAGAGATTAACCCGATATTATTCATCTGAGTATAAAGAGCAATACAGGCTTATCTATTTATCAAAGTATTGCTCACTATCTAGATAAAAATAACTAAATCTTATGCATACCATACTCTTTAATTTTATTAATCAATTCCCTATTACTGGGTAATACCGATAGGTACTTTTTAGTAAGTTCCGTATTTTCACTAAAAAATCGCTTCGCCATTTTTTCATTGACAAACTTGCGTGACACTTCATTTTCTTGGGTTTCAAAGCCCATGCCATAGAGCACATATTGCCAACTTGAAGAAGGAAAAACCTCTTCAACATGGTGGAAGTCTTGCGGTCCTGGCGGTTGATGTTTCCATAAGGTTAATAACTCTTGCAGACTTTCAGGGATCGTTTCAGCATTACAATTATCTCGCCAATAAGCAGAGTCGGTTCTTTTAGTTAAAATATAGTGCAGCTTTAAAAAGTCAATAATGCGCTGCCAACGATAGAGGAATTGGTTATTGTAACGTTTGGCTACTATGTCCATGGTTTCGCGTGTTGCTGGCATTTCACGACTTATTTTAGCTGCCGCTAGCTCAACTAAAACTAAGGCAGAAGCTTCAAGTGGCTCTAAAAACCCCGAAGCCATGCCGATAGCGACACAATTTTTATGCCAAAACTTTTCTCTATGTCCCGGATTAAAGCTTATTTTTCTTACCTTAAGTTTATCTGTTTCAGCTTTGCCAATAGAAGATTCAATATATGCACGTAGTTCAACTTCAGCATTTTTTTCATTGGTATGTTCGCTTGAGTAAACATAACCTACCCCGCGTCTTGAAGGTAAACCTATATCCCAAATCCAGCCAGAGCTTTGCGCTGTTGAGATAGTATGAGAGGCAATAGGACTATTATTATCAGGATAAGGCACTTGTACTGCCAAGGCTGTATCATTAAACAAAATATGCTTTTTGCTAATAAAAGGCACCTTAAAGTGTTTGCCTAATAAAATTGAAGAAAAACCTGAGCAGTCAATAAATAAATCACCGGTAATATCACCATGCTCTTTTGTTACTACTGAAGCAATATCACCATTAGTAGCTGAATTTATTTCAGTTACATGGTCAACAACATGTTTAACACCGAGCTTTTCAATACAGTGTTTTCGCAAAAACTGACCTAATTTAACCGCATTAAGATGATAAGCATAATTTGCTATGCCGGCATATTCAGGTGTTGAAATGAGTTTAGGTGCACGACCTTGCTCACAGATATGGCCTTGATAACTGACGGCATCAGCAAATGAAATCTCGCCTCGATGTTTCTGCCAAGGGAATACTAGGTCTGTTTTGGTATAACCTTGAGGTAATACCAACGGGTGATAATAATAGTCGTCTTCGGCACCCGTAACCCACTTGGAAAATTTTGCACCTTGTTTAAAAGAGGCTTCACATTCTCTAAAGAGATCAGTTTCATCTATGCCAATTTTATCTAAGGTTTCTCGCATGGTTGGCCAAGTACCCTCACCCACACCAACGGTATTAACTTCAGGCGACTCTATTAACGTTACTTGCAAACCCGATGCAGACTTTGAATTATGCTCTGCGGCAATCACACCCGCGGTTAACCAACCCGCTGTGCCACCACCTACGATAACAATATTTTTAATGACTTTACTCATAGATCCCCCCGCATAAAAGATACTCGTCAGTTTTGGCAACTATAGGTCACCTGTTTAGCACTATCATTTATTATTTATTATTTTCACATCTAAAAATGTAACGTGAACACACCTTACGTTTTAACCACACAAGGAGCAAATACCTTATTAATTGCCCCCTTGATTGTTTGCTACGCCCCTACTTCAATGACTGATAAAGTAAAAAAAACAACAAAATGTAAGCGCTTTCATTTTGGTATTTAAAACTAATTATTTTAATTAAGCAAGGCTTTTGTCGATTGAAGATTACTTAGCTAACATAAAAAATTAGTAGTAAGCTCTCTTTATATTGATAGCTTGCCTAAAACATAACAATGAAATTAAGCCCGCTTTTTTATCGTCTTTGTCGTTGGCTGTATACGCTAAAGATGACAAATATCATTGACAGAATAATGCATTATGCCCTATAGGGGGAAGTCAGTTCAGGCTCTACAAATTCTTTTTTGGCTGCCAGTATTAATTTTTAGCTAATTTCTACTAAAGTTAGGTTTACAACTAACCCTATAGGTTTAGCCATGTCTGCTTCGTTTTTTGCCAACAATGATTTTATGCCACACGGTATGTGTTATTTATGGCAACCAGATATTCTCTGGACTTCGGTTATTTCAGATGTATTAATTGCCATGGCCTATTTTTCCATTACTGCCGCGGTTGTTATTTTTGTCAAAAAGCGCAAAGACTTACCTTACCCTTGGTTCTTTTTGTTAGTTGGTTCAGTTGTTTTTCTTACTTGTGGCACATCTCACCTGGTCAGTGCCATTGTTATATGGGAGCCAATTTATGGTATTTCAGCAATAGTTAAGGCAATAACGGCGCTAGCCTCGGTGGCCACAGGTATTGTTATCTGGTTTGTTTTACCTTTTTTTCTTAGCTTGCCTAGCCCTGCAATGTTAGAGAAAAAGAACCTAGCATTGCAAGACTCGCTAAATAAGTTGAACCTTGCGAAATTATCATTGATTGAAGCTGAGAAAATGGCATCCTTGGGGGGCTTAGTCGCTGGCGTAGCTCATGAAATTAATACCCCCTTAGGGATATCTATAACAGCTATTTCACACTTAATGGAAACCACAGATGAACTTGCCAAACACTTTACCATCAACCAAATATCTCGTAAAGAATTCAGCCGCTACATCGAAGAAGCAAAAATTAGCACCAATTTAATTAATGTGAATTTGCAGCGTTCTGCTGACTTGGTCAACAATTTTAAATTGGTTGCCGTTGATCAATCCAATGAAAATCTTCGTTTATATCAGGTAAAAAAATATACCAATAAAATACTGAGTAGTTTGCAATCGGTATTAAAAAAGAAACAATGTACCCTATCTTTGAAATGTGCTGACGATATTACTCTTTGGGGTGACCCCGGTGTTTTAACACAAATCATTACTAATTTAGTAATGAACTCTATAACCCATGCCTTTGAAAATACCAACGAAAGAAATATTAATATTGAAATTACCAAGAAAGAGCAATTCCTGCTATTAAATTATAATGACTCGGGTAGTGGCATAAAAGAAGAAGTCCAAGAAAAGATATTTGAACCGTTTTTCACCACTAGGCGTGCTAAAGGTAATAGTGGCTTAGGCATGCATATTGTTTTCAATCTGGTGACTCAGTCACTAAAAGGCACGATTGATTGCGTTAGTGACTTAGGTAATGGCGCACAGTTTATTTTGAAGTTCCCTTTCGATACTAGGGACAGTTCGACATGAACAACAGCGAATCATGAACCTGAAGTTTTATACATACATGGTAATCAATGAAAATAATTTAGCTTGGCCTTATTACTCATTATTAGAGAAGGGCTCAGCATTAGAATAGAGTTCAGGGTTAGCAATTTTAAATTTTTCAATCGCTTTTGAGAAGACTTGTTGCTGAGCAGCTTGTTTGATTTTAAACATATCATCGGCAGTAAATATAAGCTTACTTTTTTTACTAAAACCAAAACAGAGTTGCCTCGAAGTATTATAGCTATAAGGGTTTACCTTAACTTTATCATTTATATTACCTAATTCATTTTGAATACTTTGTAATATTGGCGCAGAGGTAACAACTACATCAATACGTTTGAGCAGCAGCATTTTCAACCCGGTAATAATATCCTTAATTAGCACCTTGCTAATGTCTTGTTCAAACTCAAGCTCTTTAAAGTACTTAGTATTTTTTGTTAAACCAACGATATGCTTTTCTAAATCATCAAAACTAACGATATCCGCCGTATCGATACGACTAACAAAGATATAACTATCATCCTCTTGATATGCGACGAATTGAGCAAATGTTCGCCTCGCCGGATCATCCACTAGTCCGGCTAAAACATCAACTTGCCCTAACTCTAACATGCGCAAACAACGAGCAAAATTAGGACCTGGTATATATTCAATATCATGACCAAGCAATTTTGCTAAGACTTCTAATACCTCAATACTTTCACCTTTAGGTACATCTGTAAGGATCTGTAAAGGGGGATAATGATCAATACACACCTTCATCGTTGTTGCCGAAGCAAACAAAGCCGAAAAACAAAGCACAAAACAAACTACTTTAAGAGTATTCATCACTTAATTATAGACATCTTACCTACTTGATAAGCAGGATTTAACCTTTTGAACAATAGAATTTAGCAGTTGAAACTTTTAGTTATTTATTCGACCAAGCATTTCATCGAGTTGTGAAAGCGTATAATAGTTCTAAATAAAACAGATGTTGCTAAAGAGCAAGGTAAAGCCAGACAATAAATCAAGGAAAATCGCGATACTTCCAATGATCATAACAAGGGTAAACTCACCTTTATTATTGGTGACAGCCCTGCTTCTAATGAATATTACCCGCAGCAATATTGATGACAAATACGTATTACTGAACAAGCGAGATGGTTGTTGGATGATTTCATTACTTCATCCACCTGACTTAACTGACTATCTGTTTGATGAGTGAATATGAAATAAATTATACTCATAAAAATCAGCTGTATATGAGCAATTCATATTCAGCTGACTTCATTACTACGACAGCTTAATGGTTACTGACAAGAAATAGTCGCTTGCTCAAGATTATCAGGTCGAATATAGATATCGGTAAAATCAATGCTCAAAGGTACTTCTGTCTGTAATGAAAATGGACTAAGGATGTTACTCAGATCAGCGCCATTGTTTTCAAAACAGTGTAAGTCAACAATCAAAGTATGCCATTGGTTAACTTTTAATGCTGACAAAGTCTTGCTTATATTGACTTTTCCTTGGCATTGTTCACCACAAAGCATTGATAAATAAACGCCCTGTTGCACTGCTAAGTTTTGCTGCTGCGTCAAGCGCACCGTTAGCTCTAGGGTCGCATTAGCTTTGCCATAGGGTGATAGATCTGTGGCAGAACTGCTGGTAAAAGCAAGCTGGCCCTTTTCGGAACCATTAAATAATGCTCTTCTAGCATCTTCTTGCACATCTCTATCGATAGTACGCAAATATAACGCTTTATTTTCAATGATACTACTGGTCATAGTGCTGGTAGCCTGGCTATCAGAAATCATCATTTTCCACGGTGATTTCACCGAGCTTTCAAACAGGGTAATACTAGATAAACTTGCCGTAGTATTGTCAGTGCTAATGTCTAAGTCATCTGCTAATACATTGGGTTCACCATAGCTTAAACCAAACCCATAAGGCAATAATGGCTGATAGTCTTCATCAAAGCGATTGACCTGAGTTTGATTTGCAGTTGCCGGCCAAGAGTAAGATAAATTACCGGTAAAATCATAGTTAAACTCACCGTTTTCTTTACTAAATAGTACATCAGCCACAGCGACACCTTCTGAGCCGGGTAACCATATTGCGACAAAGGCATCAGAGGCATTCAGCTCAGCATTTACCCACAATGGACGACCACTAATAAACAGAGAAACGACCTTAATACCATCGGCTTTAAGGCGCTTTAACAAGGCAAGGTCTTGTTTAACTCCTTGTTGGTATTCTAGGTTTTCTATATCGCCTACCCCTTCGGCATAAGGCTCTTCACCAAAGACCACAATAGCGACATCAGGTTTATTTTTATAATTGCCATCAACATTGAGCTCAACACTACCGCCTTGTGCATTAATCTGCTGCTCAATACCCTGATAAATAGAACTACCACCAGGGAAGTCATCATTAAAGTTATTGGTGCCTTGCCAAGTAATAGTCCAGCCACCTGATTGCTTGCCAATATTATCGGCACCATCACCGGCAACAAGAATATGTTGCTTGGCTGACAAAGGTAAGACATTGCCTTTGTTTTTAAGTAAAACTAACGACTCTCTTACCGCTTGTCGTGCAACTTCTCTGTGCTCAATAGCGCCAATTAAATGTGTTTTTCCTGATAAAGCTCTATTTACTGGGCTGGGTTTATCAAAAAGCCCGGCTCTAAATTTAACCCTAAGTATTCTACTGACGGCATCATCAATACGTGTTTGCGCAATTTCGCCACTGTTGACTTGCTTAATAGTATTTTCATACAGAGGTTTCCAAGCATTCGTTGGCACCATAAAAATATCCAAGCCGGCATTTACCGCTTGTGCACAACTTTCATTTGAACAGTCTTTGACTTGTCCATGACCATTCCAATCACCAACTACAAAACCATCAAAACCCATTTTGCCTTTCAATACATCAGTTATTAGGTATTTATTGCCATGAACCTTGCTGCCGTGCCAGCTATTAAAAGAGGCCATAACTGATTGCGCGCCAGCAGTTAAACCACCAACGTAACCTTGACCATGAATATCAAATAATTCTTGCTCTGATGAAAGGTTGTTGCCTTGATCGTCGCCGCCATCGGTACCACCGTCGCCGATAAAGTGTTTTATGGTACTAATAACACGATTATCACCAAGGAAGTCTTTGTCAGCAGCGCCCTGCAATCCTTTTACTATAGCAGCAGAGTATTCTCTAACAATCTCAGGATCTTCAGAGTAACCTTCATAGGTTCTACCCCAACGATCATCTCGCACTACCGCAACTGTTGGTGCAAAAACCCAATCAATGCCAGTGACCATCACTTCAGTTGCCGTGATAGCAGCAATTTTTTCTATCAGCTCAGGATTATTTGTTGCGCCTAAAGCAATATTGTGCGGAAACAAGGTGGCACCAATAACATTATTATGTCCGTGCACCGCATCTGTACCCCACATAGTAGGGATACGGTTACCGTCTAAACTGTCATCGATTGATGCTTGGTACATAGCTTCAGCTAGGTTAACCCAATCACTTGGGGTAGCATGTTTATCATTATTGGGAAAAGCACCACCGCCATTTAAGTAAGAGCCAAAGCCATATTTACGCATATCTTCCACCGTGATATCGCGAATTTCTGGTTGGATCATTTGCGCCACTTTTTGCTCAAGTGTCATTGTCGCCAGTAAGGATGCAACTTTTGCTTCAATGCCAGCATCCGCTTTAACCGCTATATCAAGTTTTGGCCAAATGCCAATATTGGTTGAGGCTACGGATTGTTGTGATGATGTCGCTGCAGAATCTTGCTTATTGCCATTACAGCCAACAAGTACAGATGTTATAGCCAAGCAAAGTATGCTGATTTTAAGCTTATTACTTTTTAATGCTTGGCTTTTTAGCTTAGCCTTAATAAAATTATTTTTTATCATAGTGTTACTTCTTATTCATGTTAATAGCTAAGAGAGTGATGACCCGCTCTTATTTGGCAATTGCTTTTATTTTACTACCTGATAGACCGTAATAAACGATAAAGAAATAGCAAAATATCGGTAAGATAAACGCCGGTTGCACGCCAACACTATCAGCTAACAGTCCTTGAAAAAGTGGAATAATTGCGCCGCCAACAATAGCTAAACATAAAATACCTGAAGCTTGACTTGTATGTTTACCTAAGCCTTGAATGGCTAAACTAAAAATTGTTGGGAATATAATTGAATTACATAAGCCAACCAGTAAAATTGCCACCATAGCAACTGTGCCCGATGAGAAAACAGCCACTAAAATCAAGATAACGGCCAGCGTTGCATTAAAAGCCAACGCTTTTCCCGCCGCAATTTTTTGCATAACGGCTGCACCGATAAAACGACCAACCATAGCGCCGCCCCAATAATAGGCGATATATTTTGCTGCTTGCGATTCTTCTAAACCGGCAATATTAGGATCTGCAAAGAAGCTGACTAAAAAGCTACCAATGGCAACTTCAGCACCCACATAAACGAAGATACCAACAGCGCCAAGTACCAAGTGACGATATTGCCACGCACTACCATCATCTTCACCCTGAGCTTTCTCATCTTCTTCAACTGGAGATAAGTTAGGTAATTTTAACCAAGAAAAAATAGCGGCAAGCCCCAATAACATGGCAGCGAGAAAAACATAAGGCATTTGTACTGCTTCTGCTGACGCTTGGGCAGATAGTGCATCCGCT
>JALJPA010000203.1 GCA_022969215.1 Colwellia sp.
GACCTCCGGTGCTGCACCCAACCAAGTTTGGTATACATTTTTAGCTCCATTTTTATCCACCAGCTGTGTTGCTTTACTCGAAGTCAGAAGATGCAGCTCATGTCCAGATTCAACAACTAACCTATAATCATAATCACCATAATCTCTACAAATAAAATGAGATTTAATTGCGTTATCACTAACCACCGAAGCAAGAGAGAGACACCTAATCAAATGCCCAAGTCCTATTTTACTTGACACATCTACTCTAAAAAAAAAGCAATATCAGACATGATATTTAAATTTTTTACAGCGAATATTTTTTATCTCACAGGTAGATGTTAATAAAAAATTATTGCGCTTAAAACACTTAATTGATGCTTTATTTGCGGTAAAGATAACCGCTTCAACTATCAAAGGACAATCAACGTCTGATCTCAAACGTTTTAATCCAGCCGCTAATAATTCACTACCTAAACCTTGACCCATAAAATCGGGTGACAAATGAATATCGACTGAAAACTCATTAATCTCCCCTATCAGATCAAACCTGACTTGGCCTACAAGACTTCCACCTATACATCCAACATACATAAAAGATTTTTTAGACGACAAACTATCTTCGAACCATTTTGCATGTTCATTAAACGTAATTGTATCTTTCGAAAAAGAATTGACTCTTACTGCCACTAAATTAACCCAATAAAAGTAATCATCTTTGTCCAAAATTGTAGCCGTTCGTATTTTAATATTCATAATATGATTTATATATCTATTGAAGTTTTGATTAAAAACATTCAGAAACTTAATTTTTAAATATCCGTCCGAATAATTTACTTTAAGGAACAATCTCTATTTCGGCTTGATGTCAAATCTGATGCATAACTAATGTCTGCTGTCCCTTATAACTTATTTAAACTTAGCACCTCTGACCAAAATCGACTTATATCACTCATTATTAAACGCAAGCATTTAGTTATTATGTATACTGAGAATCCGGATATTTGATTTATAACTTGTTAGTTAAGTAGAACCACGGAATAGGTACTTCAATTCCTAGCTATTTTAGGTATAAAGAAAAGTACTACTGATAGAAAAATTACTAACGACAGCTTTACTGTCATCAAAAAAGTGGATATTTTCGTACAAATCAAGCAGCACGCACCTCTATTCGGTTAATTCGAACTTGCTCCTGCTATTTTGATCGATTGCAGAGGCTTATATTTAAACTTCTTCTAGAATCACAAATCCAGCAAGCTAAGGCCAAGTTTTCATCTTATTCTAATTAACTAAAATTCATAACATCCCATCACACTTCACCTCTCTCCTTTGAATCCAGTCTGAAATATGCTGATATATTTCTATCACACGAGGTTCCTGTTTCTGTCTTAAGATCATAAAACTTCATGACTATCACAACTCATACTGCACTTTTCATGTGCCCGTCAGTTCTTACAATAACACGCAACATTCTTAAACAAGATGTCGCTCAATTCGACCAAAACATACTCCAGAATTTAGTGGAACTTTATCCATCATCTAATTTATATTCATCAATTCTTTGTTTCATCTCGTGTATTGAGTTTAAAATGCTCACTTCTTTTACTTATCCTATATGCGTACTAAAATTCTGTAATAAAAAAGTCTTTTCTATCATCAATATTTTGAGTTTAGAGATATAAGATGTGTGTCATTTTGTTATTAATTAATTTCCAGTGTTGCGTTGCTTAAGAAAAGGATCATCAACTGCAAAACATCAAAATCATCACTGACACGTCCATCCACCATCTACTTTTAAATTTATTCCGTTGACATATGATGATGCATTTGAGGCAAGGAAGACAATAGCCCCTTTCAGTTCTTTTACATTGCCGATCCTTTTCATTGGCACTTTAGCGGCAAGCTTATTCACAAATTCGCTATTTGTATTTTGTACATCTAAATTAGGAAAAGGTCCAGGGGATATACAATTCACTCTGATACCCTGCGCTCCATATTCACAAGCAGCGTATTTACTCCACTGTATAAGTGCAGCTTTAACCGCACCGTAGAATGGAGGATTTGATCCACTTTCTGACTCGTATACACTAAGGTCCGGTGCGACTACGCCATACATGGAAGCAATATTAATACATGAAGCTAACCCGTCTTGTCTGTTTCCTTCAAGCAGTAGTGGTGTAAACAATTTAAATAATCGCTGTACAACGACCATTCCTATTTCATAGCTATCTCGATAATGCTGCTCAAGAGAACTGGATATTGTTCCTCCAACTCCATTATAAGCATTATTTACTAATATATTGAGAGATTCAAATTTAATTAATTCAAAGTACTTTTCAGTTGAGTTTTTATCTTGCAGATCAAATACAGCAGGCTCTGCAGAACCCTTAAGTGACTTAATATTACTCACTAAATGAGACACAGCCTCTTGGTTACGACCTTGCACAATAACATGTGCTCCAGCCTCAGCTAAAGCAAGACAGAACTGTTCCCCAATGTACCCAGTTGCACCTGTTACAAATGCATTTTTTCCTTTCAGTGAAAAGAGTTCAGCAACGCTCATCATGTTTTCCATTTTGAAGGGTTAAGGGTATTTTCAAATAGAATAGGCCTGCTTGCTTCAACATCCTTCAGTTGCTTATCAGTCAGTACTTGGGTATCGAACAAAGATATATTATTCTTTAACTGTTTCAAACTTTCCACGCCGATCACAATCCCATCTATCCAAGTTCTCGCTCTAACGTACGCAAGGCATAAATCAGGAATACTACTTCTATTAAATTGATGGCTTTTTAATTTAAGCCAAGAGATCACTGCGTGATTATCTTGACAGTTTGCAGTTATCCACTTTAATGGCGATTCTGATAAAAAGAGACCTTGTAGATAGATACTTCTCACATGGACAACAATATTTCGAGATAACTTAATGTTTTCTAATTCTTTAATAACAGCGGTCCATCGATGATCTAGTATATTATACGGCAGCTGAATATATTCAACATCTTGATACACAAATGCCTGCTTTAATTCATTAGGGGATTGTACTGATACTCCCAAATGATGTATCAGTCCTTTATTTTTTAATTCTATTAACCTTTTCCAAACAAGCCCATCGTTTATGCGAAAATGCTCTGCATTATGTAAAAGAACTACATTTAAGTAAGATTTATTTAAAGCTGAAATTGATTTCTGAATACTTAGATTTACTAACCTATCCACTTGTTCTTTATTAACAAATGCACTTTTATTATTTGGGAAGTCAAGCTTCGTAATGATTTTAACTTGCTGAAAAGCTTTACCGCCAGTAAGTGAGCCTATTACCTCCTCGCTACTGCCGTAAGCTCTTGCGGTATCAATATGACCGATATTGCTTTTAACAATTTGTTCTAAAATTCCTTTTGCTTCTATTAGAGACGTTTGCCCTATACTATTATTCACGCCGTAATTAAGCCCCAGCTGGACTGTACCTAATACAATTTTTTCAACGCCTTCTGGCTTTTTCATCCAGTCTATCATCCATTTCTTGTATTATTTCACTAGCCGCTTTATCCATTGATTTATTAATAGTTAAAAATATTTTGGCCATGTATAAGTAATCATCAAGAGTATCGATCGTGCACCTAAGGTGTGCCAAATTAAGACAACTAAATTTTGCGTACACCTCAACACCGTATTTTCTTCTTACATATGGGGTTACATGTTCACAATCCATGAGATCTGTTGTTTTCTTAGCCGCCTCTTGTAATGATCGTAAATACATAACCTCTGCAGACATTCCATAAGGCAAACCACTCAATGGATCGGCTGAACTCAAATAATCTAATTTCAATGATATAAACTCTTCTACTAGCCCGCCAAGAAACATGCCGTCAGGCAGAATATTATCGGCCGTTAATCTAACAACAATTGTGTTTTCATCATAACAAGCCAACCCGCTAACGAATCGATCTAAAGTATTATTCAGACTTCCTCGAAAGAACTGAACCCTATACTTTTCCAGTATCGAACAGAGATAATCATCCGTCTTTTCCGATGAAGTAAAAACAATAACCTCCTCTCCAAAATTACCAGCTCTTTTAGCGGCTAAAACAACAATTGGAATACCATTGATTGGCAATAATATTTTTGCAGGCAATCTAGAAGAATTTGTTCTAGCTTGTAAAACGTAAACAATATTCACTTGATAACATCCCGCATCATATCCACAATTCTGTCCTGCTCAGACTCCAGCATCTGATAAAACAAAGGGATACTGATAGCCTCTTGATAATACAATTCGGACTGAGGATAATTTTTTGTTTCATAGCCAAGTCTTTTGTAAAAGGGTTGCATTGGTAACGGGATATAATGGAGATTAACACCTATACCACCCGCTCTAAGTTCTTCAAATACCTGGCGATGAGTCTTATTAAGTTTATTAAGTTGTAATCTTATGACATACAAATGGCGTGCAGAATGAACTTCGGAATCTTGCATAGGTAATGTTAAAGGTAAATTATCTAATAGACTGTCGTATCTATTTGCAAGATCATTTCGCTTTGCAACAAACTCGTCAAGCCTCATCATCTGGCTTACACCCAATGCTGCTTGCAATTCTGTCATTCGATAATTAAAACCTAAATCTATTTGCTGATAAAACCATGGTCCATGACTTTCTTCTGTCATTAAAGCTTCATCACGGGTAATCCCATGACTACGTAGTAATTCCATTTTAGCTAAAAGGTTCTTATTATTAGTGGTAGCAACACCTCCTTCTGCAGTCGTAACTATTTTTACTGGATGAAAACTAAAAACAGTGATATCACTGTATTGGCAATTTCCAACTGGCTGACCCTGATATTTACCACCTATGGCGTGTGAGGCATCTTCAATGATTGAAAAACCATATTCCTGACTTAGAGTATGTATTTTTTCCATCTCACATGACTGGCCACAAAGGTGTACTGGTATTACTAACTTCGGTAATACCCCACCCATTTTCTTTGTATCAATCAATTTTTGTTCTAGCTTATGTGCACATAGGTTATAAGTTATTGGATCTATATCAACAAAATTAATACTCGCACCACAGAATAAGGCGCAATTAGCGGTAGCAACGAATGTGATAGGGCTAGTCCAAACTACATCTCCCTTGCCAACACCTAGTGCTAGACAAGCGATATGAAGTGCAGAAGTAGCAGAGTTAACCGCCAGAGCATATTTAGCTTGAACTGCTTGTTTAATAGAGGCCTCAAATAAAGGAACTTGAGGACCTTGTGTTAAAAAACTTGATTGCAATACACCGACGACAGCTTCAATATCCTGTGGGGATATATCCTGCTTTCCATAGGGAATATATTCAAAATTTGAATTCATCCATCGAACTCTAGAATCTGCTGTGGCGTTAAAAAAAGAGGATTGTTGTGAGAGTTGTATTCAAAACCTGCTTTTACAGGCACTCCTTTCTCGCCAAGGTTATTAGTTTCATAATTACAACCCTGATCAAATAGTTTGATTGAGGGCATAATCACATAATGATCATCATACTCAACAGTCAGATGTGAATCATCAGCCGGACACATAATTTCATGCATCTTTTCCCCAGGCCTGATCCCAATGATTTCAATATCTTTTTCAGGCGCATATGCTGCCACTAGATCTACAATACGTACAGAGGGAATCTTAGGCACAAAAATCTCCCCTCCTTGCATCCGAGTAAAGTTTTTTAAAACGAAATTCACACCTTGCTCGAGCGTAATCCAGAATCTTGTCATATCTTGGTGAGTGACAGGTAATTTTTGCTCACCCTGGGCAAGCAACTTTTTAAAATAAGGCACGACAGAACCGCGTGAACCTACCACATTCCCATATCTAACACAGGAAAATCTAGTTCTACCTTTTCCAACAGTATTATTAGCAGCGACAAATAATTTATCCGATGCCAATTTAGTAGCGCCATATAAATTGATAGGATTTGCTGCTTTATCCGTTGAAAGAGCAATTACTTTTTCGACATTATTAGCGATGGCTGCCTTAATTACATTTTCAGCACCATGAATATTAGTCTTTATACACTCCATAGGGTTATATTCAGCTGCAGGTACTTGTTTTAAGGCCGCTGCGTGTATTACGAAATCTACATCTTGCATGGCTTGCACTAAGCGTTCTGCATCTCGCACATCGCCAATAAAATAACGCATGCAAGGCGCATTAAAGATCTGTTGCATTTCATACTGTTTGAGTTCATCACGTGAAAAAATAATAAGACGCGAGGGCTTATACTTTTTTAGGATAATTTCTGTGTATAGTCTTCCGAAAGAACCTGTTCCTCCGGTAATCAATATGCTTTTATTGTTAAACAATTTGCACCTAAATATTATAAATATAAAATACCAAAATATTGAATCCAGTCAATATTATCTATTATAGAGCCCATCAACCTATACGCCATTTAGTGAGTATTGACGACAACGATAGATACTTTTACTTAATCGCCATTGTTAGTTCAAAAGAAGTTTGTAATTTGATCAACAGTCTAATCAACACTCTTGGATTCAGTTTAATGTTAATTGGGGAAGCATACCATCAACTACAATATCCCGCCGCTTTTTCTTAATCGATAATCTGATATAGCTATATCTATTTTAAACTACAATTTACAAATTTCTGGTAGCAATCATAAAACATGTACCGTTACCCTTTAAAATCAATATCCTGACTAATTTGCATACGCATTTGGGAGAACAAAGTTTTTATTTCGGGTTCACAAAACTCACTAAACTCATTAAAGACATTATTGGCCATCACTTTTTTAGCTGCGCTAAGGTTAAGCATTACGCCTCTAACTGTACCATTAAGCAACCTATAGCTGGCTGGAGACTCTGATTGACTTTTCTTTAACAACTGTTCAATTTCATCGAACTGCGCAGACATTTGATAATAATCAAGTTTCTGGATAGATAATAATGTCAAAACATCCTTACATAATTTATCGAAATATTGTTTTAATAGAACAATTTCTTTTTCTAACGGTTTTTTTAGAATCGGCTCTTTAGTAAACACTTTATCAAACAAATCTAAAATAACTTTGGTTTTATTCTCGATAATTACTTTATTTTGTAACTGATAGGATTTTTGTGGTTGAGCCCCTTCTATATAGACTCCATCGCTTAAATTATAACACTGAGGTTGAAACTGGTGAATCGATCGTTCAATCGCAATCTTTGACCTTTTAAACAATGATGTTGTTAACACTGAGTTCCTTAAGTTCCCTTTTACTTCGAAAGTATTTATAGCTTGATAAATTTCTTTAGGATCAAATTTTTCCGTATAGTGAATACTCTCTTTAGAATGATGCTTTTCGTTGTCGATCATGCCACAGTCGACACCCGCTAAATATATTTCTTTAAAACCTAGCATTTGGGCAAAAGCAACGCCAAAATTTGACACTAAAGGGTTACATTCTTCCAATGTCTTTATATTATTCATGCCACTTTGTTGCATTAAATCAGTAGAAATATCATTGGGTTTCATTACCATGTATCTATTTTCAAACATCCTAAATACATTTGTATAACAAGGGTTCAAACCAACAAAGAAAAGTTTATTTCTTATTTCTTGCGTTGTATTTTCAACTAACACTTCTTCTATAAGCTTGATTCTTTCTTGCTCTAGATGAATATCAGGCAACAAGCCTTTCTTAAGTAGGGTAGCTAAGGCTGTGCCACAGGAAATAATTATATACTCACCACCTCTCTCCCGGATAAAATCTTCTAACACATCTAGCGACGGGCCGTTACCCACTATAAGCACAGGTTTGTCGTTATAATCTCTTATTTCAGAAAGATGCTTATCAGCGTAAGGTATACCTAAAGGTAGGTTCTTTAACGTATGTAATAAACCCAGCTTCTCGTCTTCAAAATAACCAAGACCACCCAAAGCATCGTTTAGATAGTACTTGACGTTCCTATACAGCTGACTTAATTCATCATTATCGTAATGAAAATAATTATCTATTTTCGCACAGCGATGGCGACCTTTTTTCTGTAATATAAAATCAATTATACTGGAGTTTTCATCTGTAGATTTTACATTATAAATGCTAAAAGAATACCCTGGTCGGTTGAAATAACTAAAGATAGCCTCCCAATTAATAATATATAGGGAGCTGTAAATTGCATCAGTGTCAGCTTCAAAAACAATTAAGTTCTTAACATCAAGTGCATTTAATACATGCTCTAGCTGTAGACAGAGCCCAGCACCGTACATAAACAGCTGTTCTACTTTATTATTATCACCTTGAATAATTTTTGGCACTAGTGATTTATACTTTGCATTAGTTTTTGCCAAATATTCCGTAAAAGGATAGCC
>JALJPA010000204.1 GCA_022969215.1 Colwellia sp.
CCGACTTAGCTCAGTTGGTAGAGCAACTGACTTGTAATCAGTAGGTCGCCAGTTCGATTCCGGCAGTCGGCACCATTTATAACGAAGCCTCAGCATTTATGTTGAGGCTTTTTTATTGCCTAAAATTTACTTGAAGTAACTAACTTCCCCGCTTATTTAATCAATAGCTCAAATAAACCCATCAGTTACAGGGTTGGAGTCACTCCCTAGCAGGAAGCTAGTAGCATGTACTTCTTCTAGTAATGATTGACACCTTTGATGTTCACGAATAAAACCGTCTACCAATGACGCTAACTACTCGGTCAAGTCATTGCCCTACAAGGTTATTGATCCTGACATAGCTTTACGTTCATAAGCGCGTTATCGAAAACACCTTATTTAGTATGTTGATTAGACTACACCCTCGTAACTAAGGTAATTCAAAGAAGTTTAATAAGATGGTCTGGCAACGAAAATTTATCGATAGTTGTAACTAAAATATAAATATTGTAAGTTTTTCTGGTAAATAAAAGTTACAACTTAAAAAAGGACTTAAAATAAAGCACATCTTAGTTGGTTTATTACTAGTAACTGCAGCCGGCTGTAGCTCAAATGAGGCTAGTAAACAAGCTTCTATAGAGCTAGCATCAGGCGCGATTAATAATGAAACAACGAATAAAGTAGTGAAGAACGATGAGAATACACTAGCTAAAAATACAGAAGAACCAAAAACTAAGAATAATATCGGTTATGAATGTAAAAATATCGCAATTACTGGTACGCGTATAAAGAAAAGAATTTGTTCGACTGCTGCACAACGAAAAGCCCGCGAAGAAAAAGGACAAGATTTTCATCGTCATATGCAAATATCAGGTAGCATAGGTGAAAGGGCAAATTAGCAAATTAGCAAATTAGCAAATCGAATATGAACTAATTACTTTCACTATTAAAATATGAATGAAGCCTCAACATTTATGTTGAGGCTTTTTTATTGCCTAAAGTTGACCTAACTTGAAGTAGCAACGACCCCATTGATTGAATCAGCAACTCATATATCCCGAGCAATTCAACATTGGCAGTCGACACTATTCATTATTGGCCAATTTTCAGTAATAATCGGTTTGTTTGGCGTTTCCCTTTTGACTACAACTAATCATTAAAAGTTAGTATAAAACAGTTGACGGGGTCAATGAAAAACAGTCTAATACGCCCCGTCTTAACAAGGAAGAAAACGCAGCCAAGTTAGACATGTTAAGCCCCGATAGCTCAGTTGGTAGAGCAGAGGATTGAAAATCCTCGTGTCCCTGGTTCAAATCCGGGTCGGGGCACCATTTTACAGAAGTGGTGCTCATATATTATTAATAATATAAAGCATTATTTCGGTGCCAGAGTGTTTATACTATTTTAATAGTTTTAAATACTGCACACAGTTTTGTGTGCCGACTTAGCTCAGTTGGTAGAGCAACTGACTTGTAATCAGTAGGTCGCCAGTTCGATTCCGGCAGTCGGCACCATTCATAACGAAGCCTCAGCATTTATGTTGAGGCTTTTTTATTGCCTAAAATTTACTTTACTTGAAGTAACATCAGCTACCCCGCTGATTGAATCAGTAACTAATATCCCCTGAGTAGCGCCATTTCCTACATTTCTCCTTATTCATGCTGACTCGTTTAAGTAATTTATCTAACAATTATCACCAAGAAAAAAAATATTGAAACATAATTATTTGGGTTCTAGGTGTTTTTCTTAAAATGGCGTGATGCTATGCCTATCAGACCTAATCCAAAGTTCATTAAAATGGTAGGCTCTGGTATTGGTATAGCTTGAAAGGCAGCCTTCTGCACTGGTAATATTGCTTGAATAGAGAAAGAACTGCCGACAAGTATTTCTACGGGGGTAATAGGCCGACCGTTAAAAGAAAGAAATTTAAAACGACTTATACCGACGATATCACTAAAAAATAATATCGATATTGAAGCTATCTTTATCAATAATATTGTAAATCATGCCATCAGTACAACACGAAAGCCACCACCAGCTAAAACCTTCAGCCATCCTCTCTCTAGAATCATCCACTAAAATAACATCTGCTGAATTAAAGTCACTTAACGTCATCTTGAGGGAGCGAGTTGGATGACGAGCGCCAGGTGCATCTAGTAAGGTAAAAAGGCTAACTCACCACTATATTCAGCAACAAACATGACCACACTGCCCTCTTCTTCAAACCCTGTATTAGCCGAAGTTCCATTGGGTCTGCCATAACTATAAAATGAGCTAAAGCTTTCTGTTAGTGCGAATACACAAATGTCTGTATTATTGTTTAACCTAATCACTCCGGCATTAACGATGTTCTTCAGAGCATATAAGGTCAGAGTCACGCTGATAAACAAGGATTTAAATAATTTATTTTTCATTTTGAATGCCCTCATTTTTATATAAGCAACCGCATAATTACTGCTATTACACCTTTGACACTACAGATGTTTAACACTGCAAACACCTTCAAACTTAATAACACCCGTAATAAGCTTTGTTTAGTCCGTTGAGTCAATTAAATCAAGAACCATACCAACAAGGTAATACCATAAATATTAATCACTTATAGATAATTTCCGTTCAAGATAGCGAATAGCAAAGTAACTATGCTGTGCAATATGGGAATATCGTCGTAATTTGCAAAAGATACTTTCGAATCTTAGTTTAGGTATATTTATCGCCGCCAAACATCCTCAATAATATAAATTGGCTAAGCGATCTTTATCAAAAATAATAATTTCGACTATACTTTCGCGTTATTACCGCACATTGGCTGTCAGTAATTTTCATGTCGTAGCTAACCTCTGATAAAAGGACGTTTTATTATGCTTACTGAATTCAACTTGCTTGAAGAAGCTGAAGAATTATGGAGTTTCCTAGACCAAGCCGCCGTTTGCATTCATTTAGTCGGCTCTGATGGCACCATTCACTTTGCTAACCAAAAAGAGCTCGAGTCCTTGGGTTTTACCGCAGCCGAATACATTGGACACAACATAACGGAGTTTCATGTTGATCAAGACATAATTCAAGATATTTTAACCCGCTTAATTAATGGTGAAACCCTGCTCAGTTATGTCGCGAGATTGCGGAAGAAAGATAATTCGATTCTTTATGTCAGTATTAATTCTAATGTTTATAAAAAGGAAAATCATTTTATTCATACCCGCTGCTTTACCACTGAAATAAATGAACTCGCCTGGCAATGTCTAAAAAACACCATCGACGATAATTAAATATATAATGACAACTGCAATAAATTTACTAATTGCTGGCTGGTTATTGACAAGTATCGTGATTGTATTGCTATTAAGACGACAATCACAAAAGCATCAAGAAACCCTACAACTCCAACAGCAGTTGAAAAGCTACCAGAGTAAGCTCAATGCTAAAGACCAAGAAATCGTGCTCGCCTACGAGTCATTTGCCTTATCAACAAAAGAGTTAACCTCTGCTCGATTAAAGGCTATAGAGTCAGTACAGGTTAAAGCTGAATTTTTGGCTAATATGAGCCATGAAATTCGTACTCCAATGGCAGGGGTTTTAGGCATGGCTGAGCTTTTACAACAAACTAATCTTCGGCCTCAGCAACAAGAAGTTACCAACAATATTATCACTTCGGCTAAAAACCTGTTAAAAATACTCAATGAAATTCTAGATCAATCCAAGCTCGACGCAGGAAAGCTAGAGCTTGACCATAAAGACTTTCATTTATCATCATTTATTGAAGATGCAGTAAGTTTATTTTTGCCAAAAATAGCCTCTAAATCATTAGAATTAACACTTGAATTAGCGCCAAACCTACCTAATGGTATACATGCTGATTCTCTAAGAATTAATCAAATCCTTTCTAATTTACTCAGTAATGCTCTTAAGTTTACTGCTACAGGTTTCATACGTGTAACCGTTGACCATACCCTTAAAGACAATGGCACAGTGACATTACTATTTTCAGTAGCCGACAGTGGTATTGGCTTAACTCAAGGGGAACAGAAAAAACTATTTTCACCATTTACTCAGGCAGATAGCTCCACCACTAGAAATTACGGAGGTACAGGCTTAGGTCTATCTATCTCTAAAAAACTGGTCGAATTAATGGGCGGTAAAATAGGTATCGAAAGTATTAAGGGTCAAGGCAGCCGATTTTGGTTTACCATTTTATGTCAACCCGCCTGCACACAAGTGAGTTCTAGTAAAAGTAAAGAGACTAATAATGAATGGGTATCTAATCGAAGTTTAAAATTACTGCTCGTTGAAGATACACGAATGTTACAACAACTTATGTTGGCTGTACTAGGTAACCTGACCCATGAAGTTGCCTTAGCAAGTAATGGCGAGGAAGCACTCAGCCAACTTAAGCATGGTGATTTTGATCTGGTCTTAATGGATATTAGAATGCCGGTAATGGATGGTCTAGAAGCGACTAGGGTCATTAGATCGTGGGACTGCAATAACTCGACCATTCCTATCATTGCCCTAACTGCCGATATAGATAGCCAAAACATTAAACAGTATCTAGCCGATGGCATGGATGCAGTCTGTGAAAAGCCGCTAGACCTTCCTGTGCTACTCACCGTAATGAATGAACTTTTGGCGGAAGAAATTCACAGTCCAAAGTATTTAATCGAACAAGCCTGATTAACATAACTACTTTTCTTGATAAGTAACTATGTTGATCCGCACTCATGGCGCATAAAAAAAACCAGGCTTGCAGGCTCTTTAGAATTAACAACGATACGCTACATTAAATAGGCCTTATTTAGTGGTAAATAAAAAGCGGTCAAGTACTTTTAATGCGCAGACAATGTAAATGATAGCCCCTGAGATCAACAAAATTCGTTGAGCTAAAATAGCATTAAAATTTGAGTCTGCCGCCATAGCACTGTTTATAATAACTAATAAGGCAATAAATCCTGAGCTATAGTACTTCGACATATTAGTACCAGCAAAGATGTGGCGACCAAAAAATAACGTCGTTGCGAGTAATAGCAGCAAGTAAAAGTAAAATTGTGGTACCGCAACAATTAGCCAATAGAAAAACCAAGCAAATACACCACCAAGCGAGGTCGACAACAATGAGTTTCGACCGGCTTCTTTACCTTGAGTTAAATCAGGTTTTAAGATGAATATCGCTGAAAAAATCATGACTAACAAATAATCGCTCAAACCAAAAGTAATAAACACAGCGGCAATTGGAAAAGTAACTAAGGTACTTTTAAGGGCCAGCTGAGCGGCGATTTTAGAATAGCGATTAGTGTATTTTGGTTTTACTGGAAACTGGGTAAAACTTGGATCAGGAAAAACAAAATGAGCCAGCCAAAGCATAGCAATGGTTAACCAGCTTGAATAAACAAAACCTACCGAAAAGCCTATGGCTAAGCCTTCATTGCTATTCGCAATCATAGGTAACACTAAAATGGCAATCATCGACATTAATGTAAACCAAAACGAGCCACCACGGTTTAAATAATAATATAAATGAAATAACACCAAGGCCAACGTAATTAAATAGGCGATAGGATATTGTAAAAAAAACAGTGAGAAAGCTAACCCTAAAGCAAATGCTTGTAAGGTACTCATCATGTTATTGAGGCTAGCTTTTACCGAAGGTTTTGGCAATGGCATTGCTAAGAGTAAAGCGGTAAAAACAGGCATTAGAAAAGCGAGCGGCCAATTAATACCATAAGCTAAAGCACAGGCAACAGTAACACCAAATGCAAAACGTAAAACACGCATTGCACTAACATCCGCATATAATGTCTGGATAAAACTTTCTGGTTTAGCTTGTACCTTAGCTTTTATGCTAGTAGACATAAGATAGTATGCTTAATACTCGAATCCACATCCAACCTAAACTGTTAACAAACCAGTTATCACCGGTGTAAATTTGCACATCGGCTTGACCACCTAAACGGCGCTTGCCTTTAGTGCTGTCATCATCAAAGGTTATCATTACCGGAAAACGTTGAGCGTCTCTTAACCAGCCAGTTTTAGACTCAACGTTTGCTAACCCACCAACGGCACTGGTCGAAGATGTATCAACGGCAAAACCTATGCTGCTAATTTTTCCGTGATAAATAGTACCAGGGTCTACATCTAGCGCTATTTCAACTGGATTGCCTATGGCTAAATTGGCCAAGTTATTCTCGCGCAAATTCACTTGAATCCAAGCCGTATTACCTTCAATAAAGGTCATAGCTGCCGCGCCAGCTTTAGCATAGAAACCGACATCTATTTGCAAGTTAGTAATGCCGCCCAAAGATGGTGCCAGTACCACAGTTCGGCTTAAATCCAATTGTGTTTTTTTCAACTTAGCCATAGCAGAACGAATTCTTGGGTTGGCATTACCTTCTTTACCTAATGATTGCCTTGCTTTGTCCAAGTTAGCTTCGGCACTAATCACTTGAGCTTTACTTGCCTTGATTGCTGCACGTGCCTTATCACCATCAGAATGTGAAAGAACATTTTTTTCTTCCATTTCAAATACACGGGCACTTTGCGCATTAACATGTTCAACATTAGTTTCTGCCACCACCAGTTGTGCTTGCGCTGTTACGACGGTTGCCATACCTGCGCCAATTTCTTGTCCAGCTAATTCCAAAGCAGCTTCGGCGTTTTCAACAGCTAATTCATAGTCGCTGGTATCTATTCGAAATAAGACATCACCCGCCTTTACTATTTGATCTGGCTTCACCAAGACCTCAGTGACTCGACCTGATACTTGCGGCACAATTGGAATAACATAGGTTTTTACTCTGGCTTGATCTGACCAGGGCGCATGTCTGTCGGCAATGATGTACCAGATAAATATTAAAGCGGTAATAGCCAAGACATATTTAGTTATCTTGCGTACAGGATCATGGCTAACTTCCGCTACCTCTGCCGTTTTTTGTTCTTGCTCTTGTTCTGACATGCTATCTATCTTTCCCTAATTAAATTTACATTTAAGTATTTTATTAAATACAACAAGGTATTAAGCAACACTCATATTAACTTTATTTGATATTATCATCGATAAGTCATCTTCTGTAGGAAAATAATGCATAGTAAACTTGCCGCTATATTGAGTTTTTTATTGCTTAGATTGTTTTAAATGGCCGATAAAGTATGACTTTCACTTAACATGCTTTATTTAACCTATCTAACTACTTGAATAAGCGAATAGAACAGCGATAATAACAGCAATAAAAATCAAGCCTATGCGCTATTTCAGTTCGGAGACAAAATGCTACTAGTTAGACTATACAAAAAACTGAGCCCGTTTCAACGGGTTATCATCGCCTTAATACTCGGTATATCAACCGGTATTTTTGTTGGTGAGCCTGCGGGCAATATTGCAGTCATTGGCGATGTCTATATTCGTTTATTGCAAATGACCGTTTTACCTTATGTGCTGGTTTCTATTATCGGCGGTTTAGGTCGTTTAGACAGTAATATGGCCAGCCGAATTGGCCTACGCGCGATAAAAGTAATCGTCATTATGTGGCTATCTGTAATGGCAACCTTATTATTACTGCCATTAGCCTATCCTGATTGGCAAACAGCAGGTTTTTTCAGTAC
This sequence comes from Colwellia sp., assembly GCA_022969215.1. GTDB lineage: Bacteria > Pseudomonadota > Gammaproteobacteria > Enterobacterales > Alteromonadaceae > Colwellia. The sequence goes on from JALJPA010000204.1 coordinate 7,573, forward strand.
CAGCATGATAGCTGAGCCTGCCGCCTTTAACTTTGTAAAACTCTATATCCCTAGCAATATTTTCGCTTCGTTATCAGAAACCATTGTCCCAGCCGTCGTTTTATTCTCATTATTAATGGGCGTTGCACTTATTCAAGTTAAGAATAAGGAAACACTATTAACCCTAACCACTAATATTGGTGACAGCTTAATGAAAGTCGCTTCTTATATAGCTAAGTTAGCGCCTTTAGGTATTTTTGCTATCTCAGCCTCTGCCGCAGGTACGCTTGAAGTTGAAGAGCTAGGCCGTTTACAAGTGTTTTTGTGGGTATATATTACCGCGGCTGCCCTACTCGCTTTTGTATTTCTACCGTTACTGATTCACTGGGCGACGCCATTTTCTTATCGGGAAATAATATCAACCGCAGGTGAAGCCGTGGTAACAGCTTTAGCCACAGGAACAGTATTAGTGGTACTACCGATGATAATCGAGCGCAGTAAAGCGCTGTTAGCTAAACACGGTATGGAATGTGAAGAGACCGACTCAACTGTTGATGTACTTGTACCTACTGCGTACAGTTTCCCTAGCACAGGGACATTGCTCGGCTTA
>JALJPA010000205.1 GCA_022969215.1 Colwellia sp.
GATATAGAAGATTTTGGCGCAATGAAAATTATTAAGCGTAAGAAAGCGTTAACACCTGAGCAAATTGAAAATTCGGCTAAAAAAGAACAGGATTAACACTTCACCGTTAAAAAAACACAATAACTAATGAATAGAAAGGCAACTTGGGTTGCCTTTTTTTATGGCAACAATTTGACCATAGAGTGAAGGGCAGAGTCGCTGAAACTATCGTATTGATGAAATATATTAGTTTCATTAAGTAATAATGATAAGTTATTACTAACAAGATATTTGATAGTTAGGTATGATAAATGTGTTTGATTAATATAATAATTATAAATTTTATAGGGATGTTTTATGACCATAATGCAAAAAGCTCTTTGGCTAATTGTCAGCCTAGGTAATCTGTCAGCAGGCTATTTCTTCATGCTCAGCCAAAGTGCAGTGAGTTTTGCTTTATTAATCACCACATTTCTCTATAGCATTATTGGCATTTATGATGTTTTCTATAGTCGGCACAGCCTGAACCGTCTTTACCCGGTAGTGGCATATCTACGTTATTTTCTTGAATCTTATCGCGTTGAAATTCAGCAATACTTTATTGCTAATGATACCGAAGAACGTCCTTTTAACCGTGAGCAACGTACCTTAGTCTACCAACGCGCTAAAAACGTCCGCGATACCATCGCTTTTGGTACCCAACGAGATCTCGTTGAAGACAACTATTTAAGTTTATGGCATTCATTATCACCTACTCATATAAAAGAAAGTGCAAAAAGAGTGCTGATTGGGGGGGATAGCTGCAAGCAACCATACTCTGTTTCTTATTTAAATATTTCTGCGATGAGTTTTGGCTCGTTAAGTACCAATGCCATTGAAGCCCTTAATTTAGGTGCTAAAAAAGCCGGTTGTTACCATAATACCGGTGAAGGAGCAGCGAGTCCTTATCATTTAAAACATGGCGGTGATATTGTTTGGCAACTAGGAACAGGGCTTTTTGGTTGTCGTGATGAGCAAGGGCGTTTTAATCCGGCTACCTTTGCAGAAACCGCTAAGCTGCCACAAATAAAAATGATCGAAATAAAGCTGAGTCAGGGCGCCAAACCGGGTCACGGTGGTGTACTGCCGAAAGAGAAAATTACCGACGAAATTGCTCGGATTAGACATATCTCAAAAGATGAAGATTGCATCTCGCCAGCAGTAAACCCTGAATGTACCTCGCCAAAAGACCTGTTAGCTTTTATAGAAAGGTTACGTAGTTTAAGTGGTGGTAAACCTATTGGCTTTAAATTATGTATTGGTAATCCGGCTGAATTCTTAAGTATTTGTAAAGCTATGCTCGAAACAGGCATTACCCCTGACTTTATTACCGTCGATGGCGCAGAAGGTGGCACTGGTGCTGCGCCGGTAGAATTTACCAATCGCTTAGGTTTAATTTGTTTAGAAGGTATAAGCATAGTAAATAGTGCTTTGGTAGGTGTCGGTTTGCGGAGAAAAATAAAAATTATAGCTTCAGGTAAAACCGCATCAAGTTTTGATTTATTGGCAAAAATTGCTGCCGGTGCTGATGTGGTTAATGCCGCAAGAACTATGATGATGGCTATTGGTTGTATTCAATCAAGACATTGTAATACCAACCTCTGTCCGACTGGTGTGGCAACACAAGACCCCGCGAGAGCAAAAGCCATTGATGTTGAAAGTAAAAGTGATCGTGTGAAAAATTTCCATGACAATACCTTGGCCAGTTTCTTTGAGCTAGTTGGTAGTATGGGCTTGGACGATCCAGCTAAACTTGTTCCGCAAATGATAAAAAGGCGCTCACCTTATGGTATGCAAATGTCGATGGGTAGCCTTGTTGCGCCGCTATCCGAAAATGCTTTAATCGATCCATCAACAAGCAATAATGAACTTGATGAATCGTGGCAACACTGGTGGCAAGCAAGTAATGCTGAGCAGTTTTATGTTGATGATTTCTTTATATTGAAAGCGCCGGAGTTTCACCAGACTCGAGCTCATTAAGTTAACGCTCAGCGAGCTTATTGACTTTTAAAGGTGTTATTTAGATTGCGTTAATGAAGGAGTTTGGGAAGGTTTTAACTTTACTTAATTTGAGTTATCTCGAGTTTCGTTTTGAGTTCAGGCCTATTTAAAAGCTGAACTCAAACCGAGTAAACACGTGTACTGGTACTACTGTTTACTGATGTAGCCTACTACTCAGCGATTAACTGAGAGAGAGTATAACTTGTCGCATCAGTGCCAAGTTTAGCCTTCATATATGGTAATATTTCTTCAAGTTGTGTTGTTAATTGCCATGGTGGATTTACGATAAACAATCCTGTGCCTGTCATGCCGTATTCCTCGGTATCAGCGGCCATGCAAAATTCAACTTGCAGTACATTTTTAACTTCACTTGTTTTGAATGCTTGCTGCATCTCTTCAACCAGCTCACGCTTAACAACCGGATACCAAAGAATGTAAGTGCCTGTTGAAAACTTAGCATAGGCCTTAATAATGGTCTTTACCGCTTTTTGATAATCGTCTTTAAGCTCATAAGGCGGGTCAATAAGTACTACACCACGGCGACTTGGTGGTGGTAATAAACCAAGCACACCTTTATAACCATCAGACTGCTTAACAAATACTTTGCGCCAGCGCTGACAAAAATCTTCTAAGTGCTGAATATCAGTTGAGTGTAATTCAAATAGGTGGCTAGAGTCTTGGCGACGGACAAAGGCTTTAGCTATGCCAGGAGAGCCAGGATAAACCTCAAGTTCATCATCGCTAGGGTTTAGGTTAAGGCTGTTGATTAGTGATAAATACGGTTCAAGTGACTCAGGGGCATCTTCATCGTTAATAATCTTGGCAATACCGTCTTTATACTCACCTGTTTTTTGTGCATATGCATCGGCCAATTGATACATACCAGCGCCAGAGTGACTATCGATATAACAAAAACCTTTTTCTTTACGAGTCATATAATCAAGTATCAGTGATAAAACACTGTGTTTGAGTACATCGGCAAAATTGCCAGCATGAAAAGCGTGACGATAACTAAGCAAGGTAAATCCTTAAAAAGGGAGTAATGTTGAACAGGAAAGAAATAAGGCTATCAAGTTATGATAGCCGTTAGCGATATTTAGCTTTAAGCTTAGCCTATGCTTGGCTAGCTAAGTACTCATCATAAGTACCGGCAAAGTCGATATAACCGTCTTTGGTTAATTCAATAATACGGGTGGCGATGGTTGAAACAAATTCTCTGTCATGGCTAACGAATAAAAGCGTACCTTCGTATTGCTCTAACGCCATATTTAATGATTCAATTGATTCCATGTCCATGTGGTTGGTTGGTTCATCAAGCAGTAAAATATTAGGCTGTTGCATCATTAACTTACCGAATAACATGCGACCTTTTTCACCACCGGATAACACTTTAATTGATTTTTTAATGTCATCAGATGAGAAAAGTAAACGTCCTAAATAACCGCGAATCGCTTGCTCGTCATCGGTTGGTTGGCGCCACTGGCTCATCCAGTCAAATAAGGTCATGTCATTTTCAAACTCAAATTCATGATCTTGCGCGTAATAACCAATATTGACATTTTCAGACCAAGTAAACTCACCTGAATCTTGCTCATAGGCTACTTCGTTCATTAAGGTGCGTAAAAAGGTAGTTTTGCCAATACCATTTTCACCAATAATGGCGATGCGTTCACCTACTTCAATTAGGGCTGAAAAATCTTTAAGGATATGATTACCATCAAAGCTTTTATTTAATTTTTCAACTACTAAGGCATTACGGAATAATTTCTTTTCTTGCTCAAAACGAATAAACGGGTTGCTTCGACTTGATGCTTTCACTTCTTCTAACTGAATTTTATCAATGCGCTTAGCACGAGAAGTGGCTTGTTTTGCTTTTGAAGCGTTAGCAGAGAAACGCGCCACGAAGGCTTGCAGTTCGCCAATTTGTGCTTTTTTCTTAGCGTTATCTGATAATAAACGTGCTCTTGCTTGTGTTGCCGCCAACATGTATTCGTCATAGTTACCTGGGAAAACACGTAGCTCACCGTAATCTAAATCGGCCATATGGGTACAAACACTGTTCAAAAAATGTCTATCATGAGAAATGATGATCATGGTTGAATTACGTTCATTTAACGTTTCTTCTAACCATTGGATAGTGTGAATATCCAAGTTGTTGGTTGGCTCATCGAGTAACAAAATATCAGGATTTGAAAACAGTGCTTGCGCAAGTAATATACGTAACTTAAAACCAGGCGCTATTTCACTCATTAAACCGTAATGTTGCTCAACGGGGATACCAACACCAATTAACAACTCACCAGCACGAGCTTCTGCGCTGTAACCATCCATTTCGGCATATTCAGACTCTAAATCGCCAACTTTCATACCATCTGCTTCACTCATTTCAGGCAAAGCATAAATACGGTCACGTTCTTCTTTAACTGCCCAAAGTTCAGTATGACCCATAATAACGGTATCAATAACACTGTTATCTTCAAAAGCGAATTGGTCTTGACGTAATTTACCTAAACGTTCGCCGGTATCAAGAGTAACGTTACCACCAGTTTGTTCTAAATCTCCACCTAAAATTTTCATAAAGGTAGATTTACCACAACCATTTGCGCCAATTAAACCGTAACGGTTACCGCCACCAAATTTTTGTGAGATGTTTTCAAACAAAGGCTTAGCGCCAAATTGTTGGGTGATATTGTTGACATTTATGATAAGAGACTCACTTAATTGTATTTTACTGATATTTAATGGTGCGAATTATACAGGGAATATAATTATTTTGAAATCATGAGTCAGCACTTAAATTACTTTATGGCATACTCCTAGTAACTTTCAGAACTAATCAACCTAGAGCCACCATCACCATTTATATTGAGGACATTACAAACAATTCTGTAGAATGCAGGTTTAATACCCTGAACAGTGTATTGGTTCTCGTGAGTATTCATGGAACGGATATTAAAGAAGCGATCCCACATATTACGATTGTTGATGTACTCGTTTACTTGCCAATGTTCTTTATAGTTGTTGTCATTGAAAATATCAACGTATGCAAGTACTTCAGATGCTTCTTGATGGTTAATGTCATGTTCAAACATAACTTCTTCGACAGGACTTCTTTTCCTCGCTACAGGAGAAGGCTGCTTTGCTCTAATATTAAGTGATTTAGATGCAAGAGTTAGAGTATCTTCAGTTTGAGCAAGCTTGGTTGATAGGTATTTGTTCTCTTTCGTTAGACGTACAACATTCTCATAATTCTTCTTTTGTCTTTCCAAGGACATATTCTTTAATTTTATTTCTTTATTTAGTTTGTGCTCATAAACCCTCTGGATATTAAGGACTCGTTGCTTACCAGCGTCCTTTTCTTTATCAATTAATCCTAGAGAACTTGTTCGAGTATCTTTGATGATGAATTCCATGATCACTATCATTGATTCACCAGATTTTAGCATTTCAATTGCTTCTCTAGCTTGCTCCTTAGAGTGGGTTAAAGTTATTTTAATTCCTTCTCTCAATACCAAAAATGTAAAATCATCAGTCTCTCTAATTACGTACACTCTTGCCCCTATATTTGTTTGATTTTAATATTAATTGTAATTGGATGTATGTGAAATTACTGTAATATTTTGTTAGCTGCTAGGTTATATAAAATGGCGAGGGTTGTACGAGTAATTTGATTATATTAATAAGACTTTGAGTGAGGTTTTTTTGGGGGGGAGGTTATCTTAGCACTAGGACTGCATCATGACGTGGTCTTATATTCAGGTTGCCATTAATGTTTTTGCAAGAGTTCTATTTATTGAAGGTGTGTTAATAAAAGCGTAAAGTTTCAATGTCTAACTATTTAGTTCGATAAGTTTTGTACATAAAAAGGAGTGCTCAGTGTCTGAATTTGTTTTAAATATCCCAACAGTTATGTTTTCTGTTGCTTTAGGCTCATTGATTTCATTTGTAGGAGTTATGATTTCTAACAAAAGTAATAATGACAGATTAAAAGTTCAGCTATTACATGATGAGAAAGAAAAAGAGTTAGAGAGGAAAGCATCATTGAGGAAGGAGGTATATCTTTCCACTGTTGAAGAGCTAACAAAAGCTAATGCTTACTTAGGGGGCTTGCCGCAAGCAGATATAATGAATACAAATATTTCTATTGGTATTCAAGGCTTTTTACAGTCAGCAGCAAAGTTAGAGTTGGTAGCAGAAGATGATACAGGGGAAGCTCTGAATAACTTGGTAAAGAGCTATATGAAGTTGTTTATGAATCTGATAGCTAGGGTGTTACCAATACAAACGCTGTATAGCGATATTGAATTCAACGATACCTTACACGAGGAAGCACAGGTAGAAATCAAGAGAGTTCTGGCTGAAATGGTCAGATTACGCGAATCAGGTGAGCCTGATGATAAAGTTTTTAGTGCCCTACAAGTTTCTTTTGAGTACGCCCAGACGGAAGCAAAAGGATTAACCAAAGAAACGGCTATATATAGGAACGATGTTGTTCACCACATTAAAGGTTTTAACAGCCTATTGATGGATGAGCTAGCTGAGATTCAATTGCTACAAGTACCAGTGCTAGTATGTATTAGAAAAGAGTTGGGTATAGCAACTGATGCTGAAAAATACCAAAAAAGAGTTGTCCAAAATGCGAAGGAAGCTAAAGAAATGATAGAAACTTTATATAAAGAAATTGATGTTTAGGGTGCTATCTTAGCACCAAAACAACAGAGTTATATTATTAGCTGTTAGCATATGTGTTCCGTCGAATGTTGAGGTTTACTGAGTCAAATGTGCCAGTAAATTTACCGATAGTTACCGAAAAGATGTAATTATCGGAAAAGTAATGCGCGCGATTATACACTAGTGTTGAAAAGCCGCATACGATAATTTCGAACTTAGCTAGGTCCAATAGACCAATTTTAGATAGGGCTATCTCAGCAAAACTAACATATTCACATATACTAAATAGATGGATAAAAATGCTTTCAGGGAGGATGTTTTCACTTCTTAATTGGATAAGAGGTAGTATTTGAAAGCACTAATAAAGCTTCTCTATTTAAGCCTATTTGTATTTTTTTCGATTACATCAAAGCCGTTAAGGTTAGCTGGAATTTATAGCCAAGCGCGTTTTATCAATGTTGCTAAGGAAGTCGGGCTAAAGCTATCTTCAAATAAAGCAACATGGCTCACCGGTAAAATAATTTTTAAAATAAAAGAGTTAAAGGTCTTTATCCAAAGCCAAGAAACCCCTGATCCTAGCCACGAAAAAACGGTGTAATTAACAGGTGAATTCAACGAACTTGTTAAGGCGTTAATCGTCGAAAATAGCAGTAACTTTATTTATCGGTGCTTTACCTGGTTTACCCAAGGCCAATCCGTATCAAAAAGTACTCACTTCTTATATGTGTAGTGGTATAAATTATTTTTAGCTCAAGTCTTTTATCTTTATGGCTAATCTAGCTATTTTTATTGATTAGCTTGATAAAAACCAAGTCCCTGCATAAGCTTTCTAGCAACTTTATGATCTTCAGTGGGTTAACTTTTAGGCGGCGCAATGAGCAAAACAATATTAGTAGTTGATGACAGCATAGTTTCACGCATGATGATAAAAACAATTATAGAATCCCATGTACAAGGGGTAGACATAATAGAGGCAGGCAATGGAGCGCAAGCACTTGATAGAGTAGATAAAGATAAGGCTATTGATATAGCCTTCGTTGATTACAATATGCCGGGTATGACCGGACTTGAATTAATTAGTGCCTTGGCGGAAAAACTGACTATTCCCAAAGTAGCCTTACTGACAGCAAATATTCAAGATGAAATCAAAGCTCAAGCATTAGCTGCGGGAGTAACCTTTATGAATAAGCCGATTGATGAAGAGGTTATCGCAACGTTTTTACAAAGCTAGCCGTTAGAGTCACAAACGAGTAATTATTATATGCCTGATAAATTGACCCCCCTTGAAATAGATGCCTTAACGGAAATTTTTAACATTGGCATTGGCCGTGCTGCCAACTCCTTGAACAAAATGGTTTCTCAAACGGTTGACTTAACTATTCCTGAAATTGAAATATTGCCTAATAAGCATGCCAAACAAAAACTTGATTTGGATACAACGATGGAAATTAGTGCCGTTA
>JALJPA010000206.1 GCA_022969215.1 Colwellia sp.
TAAAAGGTTTAAGTAATGACTTCTCATCTTGAGGAAAAATATCAAGCAAGCTGGCAAGAGCGTCAAACGTTCGCAGAAAATATGCAACCCATTATTGGGCAGCTGTACCGCAACAAGGGCATTGAAATTTCAGTGTACGGACGTCAGTTATTAAACGCGTCTCCTATTGATATTATTAAAGCGCATAAGTCTGTTGCTCTACATGAAGAGAGTAAATTACGTTTACGTGAAAGCTTCCCTTTTATTGAAGCAATTAATAAAATGGACTTAGCACCTGCTCGCATCGATTTAGGTAAGCTTGCTTATAACTATTTATACCTTGGTAAAGCCAATGATCTATCTATTGAACAATATTTAGATAAAGAACTTACGGTAGAAAGCCGCGAAAATTCAGATCAAAAAAGCCAAGACGTAGTGCTTTATGGTTTTGGTCGTATTGGTCGTCTTTTAGCACGTCTATTAATCGAACGTGCCGGCCCAAATGCGAAGTTAAACCTTCGCGCTATCGTTTTACGTCCAAGTAAAGGCGGCGATGATCTAGAAAAACGTGCAAGTTTACTACGTCGAGATTCAGTTCATGGTGCTTTTAATGGCAGCATTACTATCGATAAAGAAAATAACGTAATTAAAGCCAACGGTGCTTTTATCAAAGTTATTTATGCAAAATCTCCAGCAGAAGTTGATTACACTGAATATGGTATTAATAACGCTTTAGTTGTTGATAATACAGGTATCTGGACTGATGAAGATGGTTTAGGTCAACATCTTAAATCTAAAGGTGTTGCTAAAGTATTATTAACAGCACCAGCTAAAGGCGATATCAAAAATATCGTTTACGGTGTTAACCACGATATGATTTTAGCTTCAGATAAAATTATCTCTGCAGCTAGTTGTACTACTAATGCTATTACACCTGTATTAAAAGCGATTAACGATGAATACGGTATTCGCAATGGTCATGTGGAAACTATCCATTCATATACAAATGATCAAAACCTAATTGATAATTACCATCCAGCGCCTCGTCGTGGTCGTAGTGCACCATTAAATATGGTTATCAGTACTACGGGTGCAGCAAAAGCAGTAGCTAAAGCATTACCTGAGCTTAAAGGTTTATTAACAGGTAACGCAATTCGTGTGCCTACGCCAAATGTTTCAATGGCTATCATGAACTTGAACCTGAAAAAATCAACTGATAAAGAAGCGTTAAATGATTATTTACGTAATATGTCATTAAACTCACCTTTACAAAATCAAATTGATTACACAGCATCTAGCGAAATCGTTTCTAGCGATTTAGTTGGTTCACGTTATGCCGGTGTTGTTGATTCACAAGCAACAATTGTTGATGGTGATCGTGCAGTATTATACGTTTGGTATGACAATGAATTTGGTTATAGCTGTCAAGTTGTGCAAGTGATGCTTGAAATGTCTGGTATTACAGTACCTAGCTTACCGTTAAAATAACTACTCATTTAAAATAGTTATTTAGCAAAACTAAATGATCAAAAAAGCGCATGTTATTTAATAACATGCGCTTTTTGTATTTAGTAGTCAATGACTTTTAGTGACTTGCATCACGGCTAGCGTATTCTAAGTCCTTACTATGCATGACTTTATATAATTAGTATTTAAAGTTGTCTGTATTCTTACTTCTTTCGTATCGCGGTGGCGACGAAACCCAAAGAGGGCTATTACCGAGCTATGTCTGCTGACTGTTTTCATCGGAGATGATCAACTAAAAACCTGAGACCTGATCTGCCATTATGTGGGTTGTTGTTAAAGGGCTTATCGAGGGGGATAACTGAGCTCGGTAAAGCGCATTATCTAACATTAATTTGATTACTTCATCATAGGTTAAGCCAAATTCTATTTCACATGATCTTGGGAAATAACTAGAATCTGGAGTCAAACCTGGAACAAGATTAGCCTCCATAAAAAAACAATCACCATTTTTGTTTGATTTAATGTCTATTCGTGCAAAATCTCTTATGCCAAGGTTAATAAAGGAATTAAGAGCAAGTTGCTTCACTTTATTTAATATTTCAATATTTTCAATTTTTTTAAGTGCTTCGGTATTATCACCTTTGACTTTTAACCCTAAAATTCTCAGGCCATTTTTTGATTTTGGTGGAATGATTTCAATGGCAGAAACAATGAATTCGCCATTGGATTTACTTATTATAGCAACCGTAAATTCTCGACCATCCAAATACTCTTCAACCAGTATAGGCTGTGAAAATGACGCATAAAGTGATAAAACCTTCGCTTCAAACTCTGGAAAATTTTCGACCCATGATGAATCATCAATACCATTGCCATTGGCTGCATCTATAGGTTTCAAGAATAAAGGGAATTTAATAGGCAATTCATTTTCATTACTGTGTTTACCCGGTACAGTGGTAAAATATTTGGCTGTATCAATGCCTTTATTTTGTAAGATTGTTTTAGCAAGAACTTTATTTGAGTCAAATTCTAATATATTCCTTAATGAACCAGTAAAGTTCATTTCATATCTCATGAAATATTCAGATAACCAAATATCATCGTCATTATCGATAGGGATATATTTAACTGCTAGAACGACTAAATCAGGTTTTCTAGCGATGATATTCTCTAAATCTTCACATGTTTTACAGACGGTTAGTTGCACAGCATGACCCATTTTACTTATTGCCGACAACATGCCCTTGCAAGCATTGATACTGCCAAAGCCAGTTTCTTTTAATTGTTGATTTGGCGTGGTGATTATCTCTATTCTCATTATAATTTCCTGTAATAAATAAAGGATAGGTCTAAATTTTATTGACTAAAACAAACATGTTGCTGTTTTAATTTACACAATTAACTTTAGGTACTAGACGCGGTGAAAAATAGTCAAGTAAAAAGTAAAAGCCTAATTTGACCAACTATGTAAAACAATACGCATTTTTTATGACGAAATTATGAAGGAAAAAAGGTATTTCTATGACAAGGCACCTCACAAAAAAACACCAGTTTCATTAAATTTTTTATCTTGTTGTACATAGGGGAAATAAATTAGGGCAAGGCGTTAGATTGAGAAATAGCTGGCGTGTGTGATTGAGAGCCTATGAGTTTCACCTCACAGCACAGCCATTATGTTAGATGGTTGTTCAGATTTAGTTTATTGGTCAGGTTTAGATGATCGAAAACAACACTTTTTGTTCAGGATTCCCCTAGCTAGAAACTATGGCATACGGCAAAACCATAGACACCTTTGCGTTATAATCCGCTTGCCGTGTGACTTGTATTAATAACCCACAAAAACACTTATGTTTTTCACCGGTCTGCCGATAAAGACCTATTGCTAATTAATACACAAGGGTAGGGTTTATGTCTATCAGCTTAGGTCAAAATAACTCTGTTGCTGCGCAATCTAGCTATGGTGCTGAATTTCTCACCGCAGCAGTCGCTAAAAGCCAGCAAGAATTAGAGGGGAAAATGGCATTGCAGCTTATACAATCAGCTAATATTAATAATGTTCCCGCGCCAACGGGTAATAGTGGCTTTCAAGTTAATATTAAGGTGTAAAACTTTTAGCTCATAGCCCAGACTTACCTATAAAACTGAGCCTAAATAAAACTGAACCTAAATAAAACTGAGCCTAAATAAAACAGGGATTAAATGCAACGAGCAGGCTTTGGTAAACCGGCATATTTTGTCGCTTGCTTTGCCGGTCCTTCAGGAAACAACTTATACAAATAACGACTGCTAGCCTTAGCTTCGCCAAACTCTGATTTCATCGCTTTGGTTAATGCCCGGATAGCAGGAGAGGTATTATAGGTAAGGTAAAACTGTCTGACAAAATCAATCACTTCCCAATGGGCATCTGTCAGCACAAAATCATCATGCTCTGCCATAACAAGCGCTAAGTCTTTCTGCCATAAAAGATGGTCAAGTAAATAACCTTGCTTATCTGTTGGAATAATTTTGTTTTGAAAAGTTAGTGCTATTGCCATGTGATCACTTTTTTATGGGTAAAGGTTAATTCAACAACATCGCTCATTTCAATAGCGTTGACCGCTGCTATGATTTCAATAGCTCTCGCCTGTGCATGACTGGTAATAACATTGATATTAACCGAGCCATCTACTCGTTTGATTAAACTATCCATCAACGAGTGTTTAAGGTTATAGCAACCATCGTCCATTAATACTACAGAGTCTTGATGATCTAGCACGCTTAAACACTGGGCGAAGTCATTACTAGCAAAAGCTGATTGGCGAACTAAATGTAAAGTACTCATGTTCGTTTCCTTAAATGAAAGTAAATATAAAGCTTTAAAGCTCTAAAACCTTAGCACATGCTGATGACGGTTAAGTGCAGCGCTAAACTCAATGCTAGATAATACTTTTACCTCATCAATATGAAAGTTTTCATCAAGTTGACGATTACTTAAAGACTGCTGACAGACGTAAATATCTTCAATATCATAAAACTCAAAAGCTGAAAATGTTTTTAAATAATCTTTAATAGCAAGTAAGCTGCCATCTTGATCAGCAATTAACTGATAAACGCCATCACCTTGAAAAAAAAGCGAAACCTTTTGCTCAAATGAGCCAAAAATTAATGCAATATCCAGGGCATCTTTCCCATGGGTGCTACTAAAAGGCGCTTTACTGTTAATGATGGCCAGACCATTTTCCTGTGCGGATGAAGAGCTTTGTTGTTCTATTGAGGTCATTAAAACTGTACCAAGCGCGTTGCTTTTGTTGTTAGTTCAACTAACTCTCCTAAACCTGAGACAGTGAAAGCGTTATTTATTTTGTCATTGTCTATAGCATCACAAGCGATACCACGCTTTTCTGCAGCGGTAATACAAATATGTAGGGGTAATTGATATTCCTGCTGTAGTCGTTGCCAGTGCGCAATAGCTTGGTATTCATCACTAGCAATACTAATGTCTTCATTGGCATGCATCACGCCATCTTGGTAAAAGAATACACCAATAACATTAATGCCAGCCACTAATGCCGCCTCGACATAAGTTAACGCGGTAATTGTTAAGTGGCTATAAGGGGGAGTAGTTACTACTACAGCAAGAGTTTTCACAACACATCCAAACTATAAAAAGATAGAAAAGGCAATAAAAGGGTAGAGAAGAGTAAAAAAAACCCCGCAATTGCGAGGCTCTTTGTTTGTAAAAGAGTATAAATCATTATAACTCTTTTTAAGACGATTTTTTTAGTGTTAACTAATCATCGTTGCCTAATACACCTAATAACATAAGTAAGTGTACAAAAATGTTATAGATACTTAAGTATAACGAAATAGTTGCGCGAATATAGTTACGTTCGCCACCATTAATAATACGGCTGGTATCAAATAAGATTAAGCCAGACATAATCATAATGATTGCTGCACTTATAGCTAAAGAAAGCGCTGGAATTTGAAAGAAGATATTAGCAACCATTGCTACTAACGCCACAATCATACCTACCATTAAGAAGCCGCCCATAAATGAGAAGTCTTTTTTACTGGTGAGTGCATAACCTGATAGTGCAAAAAATATTAATGCTGTGCCGCCAAGAGCTTGCATAATTAACGCGCCGCCACCAGGCATTGCCGCGTAAGCACTTAACATTGGCCCTAAAGAAGCGCCCATTAAACCGGTAAAAGCAAAAATCCAATAGATGCCGCTGGCTGAATCAGCTTTTTTGTTAACAACAAACATTAAACCAAAAGCCACTAACGTCATAACAAGCGCGGCACCGTGTGGTAGGTTCATTGCCATTGAAATACCTGCTGTTAAGGCACTAAACGCTAGTGTCATAGATAACAACATGTAAGTATTTTTTAATACTTTATTTATTTCTATCGCCGAACTTTGGCTCGCCGTTTGAAAACTCATATTAGATTGCATAAAACTTCCTTAAGAATTTAATTCTAGTTATATAGATAAGGTCATTTTAGATAAGTTCAAGTTTTTACTCTTATATAACTGAATAACTGACTTACGCTAACTTAATTCCTTATGACATATTATGGCATGGTGATTTTTAAAATACTACGTTTAGCTTTGTTTAAAAGTGGCAATATTATGTTTTCTTTTGTAACAAGGGATAATACCATTTATCTATCCATGGCTTAACGTGCTAAGCCAGAACTAAGCGAGTTAACATTGCTGCCACTTCAGACCTAGATCTTGGTAACTGTCTATAATTTCTTGTTTTCTCTTACAATCATTACTGTGATCGTTAATTAAGCCTGATGCTTGTAAATGAGCATATAGAGTAGTTGAACCGACAAATTTGAAGCCCCGTTTTTTTAAATCTTTACTTAACTCATCTGAAATAGGGGAGGTGACAGGATAATCACAAAGCTGATCAAGGTTACTGACTTGCACCTTGTTATCTACAAATGCCCAAATATACTTAATAAAGCTACCAAACTCCTTTTGTATGGCTATAAAGCACTTTGCATTATTAACCGTTGCGGAAATTTTACCTTTGTGACGAATAATACTGGCGTCAAGTACCAAGCGTTCTTCGTCAGTCGAAGTATATTGAGCGACCTTATCAACATCAAAGTTTGCAAAGGCTTTTCTATAGCCATCACGCCGCTTTAATATGGTATACCAACTTAAACCTGCTTGTGCTGACTCAAGCACTAGGTATTCAAACATTTTATTATCTTCAAGAACAGGCACGCCCCATTCTTCATCATGGTATTTAACATAGTCTAATTTAGTTGTGTCTAACCAAGGGCAACGGCAAATCTGTTCAACTGTCATTAGGCAAATCCTTCTTATATTATTTAAAATGCTGAAAAATAAAGCAATCTGGCTATTATTTAGTAAACAAAGCATAAATATTAAAATAGTACTTTACAACTTATTAGAGAGACTTTAATATTCGCCTCGTTCTCAAGCAAGCATTGATTTACCCGCTTCTTTGTTAACTTCAGGTGAGATGGCTGAGTGGTCGAAAGCACCGGTCTTGAAAACCGGCAAGGGTTTGTAGCCCTTCTAGAGTTCAAATCTCTATCTCACCGCCACATTCTAAGAAACCGCAACTTTAACGAGTCGCGGTTTTTTTTCGCCTTAATTTTAGCAATTAAAATAGATTTAGGGTTTGTAGTGCATCTCCTTTACAGAGTTCAAATCTTTATCTCATTACCACATTTGAAAGGCTGCACAATATTCAGCCTTTTTCGCTTAAGATACTTCCGCGTGCTTTTCGTTTGTGATCGCCATTTCTAATCAGTTTTTTGATTGGCATGTTGCAGTATTAGCGGATGTAGAAAGCTGTTATACCGAGTTGAGTGAACCAGGTCGTAAATTTCACTTTAATGTGCCACGGCCCTTGAGTTACCGGTTTTTCATGCAATTTTTTGATGCGGTATCACTCATATGTCATTACCACTACCAGTGGAGTAAAGGCGATGAGTTAAAGCGAAACAAAGTCGTTTTAGAAGAACATGTTGCCATTGTTACTCAATTGTTTGCACATAATACTTCGGGTGTTTTATCCGCCATGGAAACTCACCTAAATACCGCTAAGAAAAACTACTAGGTTCAGCGCATGGTTTAGACTAGGTATTTTCAATAATAGTTTTCTAATAATTTATAGGTAAATAAAAAGGGCGTTAGCCCTTTTTTTGTGTCAGTGTAAAAAGAAACAACGAATATAGTTTAACTCGCTAAGGTTTAACTGGGCGATTTGTCATTTGATTTACCCGGTAAACAATATTGAATATGCTTAATGTCGAGCAAGATAATTAAGGTGGATGATCGAGTGATTACAGAAAACCCTTTAGATTTTATTAAAAATTCAAATATTGGCATCCATACGGTTTCACCTGAAGGCATAATTGACTTTGCCAATCAGCATGAATTAAATATATTAGGCTACGCAGAAGAAGAATATGTTGGTAATCATGTGTCTGAGTTTCAATTCGACTAGTCATGCTTAGATATAATGATGAATAAGCTGGCGAAGTTCGAAGCTTTTACTAACTTTCCTGCTATGGTCTACGGTAAGAAAAAAATAAAATATATTTTATATAATTCAAGTGTCTATGAAACCGAAGGCGAATTCATTCACACTCGATGTTTTGGAAACGAAATATCCGAAAATGTTTATCAGGCCTGTGTACTTGAATATAAAAAATCACTTATCAGGC